>NCBI01000006.1 GCA_002255365.1 Chromatiales bacterium 21-64-14 | reverse complement strand
ATCTTGCGCACCTCGTCCTTGAACAGCTCGCGCAGGGGTTCCACCAGTTTGAGCTTCATGCGCTCCGGCAACCCGCCCACGTTGTGATGGGACTTGATGACGTGGGCCTTGCCAGACGCGGCACCCGCCGATTCGATCACGTCCGGGTAGATGGTGCCCTGGGCGAGCCAGCGGATGTCACGCAGCCGGGCGGCCTCCTCCTCGAAGATCTCGATGAACATCCCGCCGATGACTTTGCGTTTGCGCTCGGGCTCATCAACGCCCTCCAGCGCAGTCAGGAAGCGCGCCTGCGCATCCACGCGCGTGACGCATACGCCCATGTGTTCGGCGAAGGTCGCCATCACCTGGTCGCCCTCGTGCAGGCGCAGCAGGCCGTTGTCGACGAACACGCAGGTAAGCCGCTCGCCGATGGCGCGGTGCAGCAACGCGGCCACCACCGAGGAGTCGACGCCCCCCGACAGCGCCAGCAACACTTTCTCGTCGCCCACCTGCTCGCGCACCCGGCGCAGGGTGTCTTCGATGATCTGCGCGGGCGTCCACAGTGATCCGCAGCCGCAGATCTCGTGCACGAAGCGCCCGAGAATGCGCGCGCCCTGCCGCGTGTGGGTGACTTCGGGATGGAACTGCAGGCCGTAGAAGCCGCGCTCGTCGTCCGCGATACCGGCCAGCGGCGCACTATCGGTAGAAGCGATGACCTTGAAGCCCGGCGGCACCCGGGAGACCCGGTCGCCGTGACTCATCCACACGTCCAGCAGCCCATGGCCCTCGGGACTGGCGTGGTCCTCGATATCGAGCAGCAGGCGCGAGTGACCACGTGCGCGCACCTGGGCATAGCCGAATTCCCGATGCCCGGAGGGTTCCACCGCGCCGCCCAATTGCGCCGCCATGGCCTGCATGCCGTAGCAGATACCGAGCACCGGCACGCCAAGTTCAAAGACTCCGGGCGGCACCCGCGGGGTCTGCTCTTCGGTCACCGATTCGGGGCCACCGGATAATACTATGCCGCGCGGGTGAAAGCCGGTGATCGCGTCGCCGGCGGCGTCATAGGGGACGATCTCGCAGTACACGCCGGCCTCACGGACACGACGCGCGATGAGCTGCGTGTACTGGGAACCGAAGTCGAGAATCAGTATCCGGTCGGCGTGGATATCAGACATGGTCGGGGATGCCGAATGCGCAGTGGTTGATGAACGATACCGGTCGGTGGCCATCCGGCCATGGGTACGCGGGGAGCGGGGCCGCCGCGCGGCCCGCATCAATCGGCCCGGTAGTTGGGCGCCTCTTTGGTGATCGCCACGTCATGCACGTGGCTCTCGCGCACTCCGGCGTTGGTGATCCGCACAAACTCGGCGCGGGTGCGCATCTCCTCGATACTGGCGCAGCCCACGTAGCCCATGCCCGCGCGCACGCCGCCCAGGATCTGGTGGATGATCGCCACCAAGCTGCCCTTGTAAGGAACGCGGCCCTCGATGCCTTCCGGCACCAGCTTCTCCACATCGTCGACGCCATCCTGAAAATAGCGGTCGCTGGAACCCTGACGGCC
This sequence comes from Chromatiales bacterium 21-64-14, assembly GCA_002255365.1. Lineage (NCBI taxonomy): Bacteria > Pseudomonadati > Pseudomonadota > Gammaproteobacteria > Chromatiales > Chromatiales bacterium 21-64-14. Next base: position 149,648 of record NCBI01000006.1, on the reverse strand, counting down.
AGTCATGGCGCCGAGCGAACCCATGCCGCGGTAGGATTTGTAGGAACGCCCCTGGTAGAGCTCCACCTCGCCTGGGGCCTCTTCGGTGCCGGCGAACAGCGATCCGATCATCACCGAGTAGGCCCCCGCGGCCAGGGCCTTGGCCACATCGCCGGAATAGCGGATGCCACCGTCGGCGATCAACGGCACGCCCTGCTTGCGCAGTGCCTCCGCCACGTTCGCCACCGCCGTGACCTGGGGGACGCCGACTCCGGCCACCACCCGGGTGGTGCAGATCGAGCCGGGCCCGATACCCACCTTGACGCCGTCCGCCCCGGCCTTTACCAGGGCCTCGGCGCCGGCCGCGGTGGCGATGTTGCCGCCGATCACCTGCACGGTGGGGTGGTGCTGCTTGATCCAGCTCACCCGGTCCAGCACCCCTTGAGAATGGCCGTGGGCGGTATCCACCACGATCACATCGACACCGGCGGCCACCAGCGCCTCCACGCGCTCCTCGGTGCCCGCGCCCACGCCCACCGCCGCGCCCACCCGCAGCCGGCCCTGCTCATCCTTGCACGCACTGGGATAGTCCTTGGCTTTTTGAATGTCCTTCACGGTAATCAGGCCGCGGAGCTGAAAGCGCCCATTCACCACCAGCACCTTCTCGATGCGGTGCTTGTGCAGCAGGCCCACGACCTCTCCCTTGTCCGCGCCCTCCTTGACGGTCACCAGCCGCTCCCGGGGCGTCATGATATTCGCCACCGGGTCGCCGAGCCGGGTCTCGAAGCGCAGGTCGCGGCTGGTGACGATCCCCACCAGGGCGTCGCCGTTCTCCACCACCGGGACCCCGGAGATATTGTGGGCATGGGTCAGTTCCAGGACTTGCCGGATGGTGGTCTCAGGGGTCACCGTGATCGGCTCCTTGATCACGCCGCTCTCGAATTTCTTGACGCGCCGCACCTGGTCCCCTTGCTGCTCCGGCGTCATGTTCTTGTGGATGATGCCGATGCCGCCCTCCTGAGCGAGGGCGATGGCCAGACGGCCTTCGGTTACGGTGTCCATGGCCGCAGACACCACCGGGATGTTGAGCCGGATCTCGCGGGTCAGCCAAGTCCCCAGCACCGCATCCCGGGGCAGGATCGTGGAATGCGCCGGCACCAGCAGGACGTCGTCAAAAGTAAGGGCTTCCTCGGCGATGCGCATGGCGGGCGGGATCCCAGGGTTCAGGGCGGAGTGAGGTTAATGCGCCATTATAGAGACTCCACACGGGCGGGTAAACGTGCCCCTGCGGCGTGCGTCTGCCCCAGCCCCAGCGGGCTTTTGTCTCCCGGCCGCCCGGGGTTTATCATCCGTTCATGTTGAGCACCCCCACCTGCCCGCCGGATCTGCGGCCCCGGCGGGACGTCTATACGATATCCAGGCTTAACCGGGAAGCCCGCGCCCTGCTGGAGGGTGGTTTGCCCCTGTTGTGGGTGGAGGCGGAGATCTCAAATCTATCCCGCCCCGGCTCCGGCCACCTGTATTTCACCCTCAAGGACGCGAATGCGCAGGTGCGCTGCGCCATGTTCCGTACCCACAACCGGCATCTGGGATTCGAGCCCGAGGACGGCCTGCAGGTGCTGGTGCGCGCTCGGGTCGGCCTGTACGAGGCGCGTGGTGACTTCCAGCTCATCGTGGAACACATGGAAGAGGCCGGAGACGGCGCCCTGCGCCGCGCTTTCGAAATCCTCAAACAACGCCTCGCGGCGCAGGGGCTGTTCGACAGCGCCCGCAAGCGCGCCTTACCGGCGCTGCCGCGGCGCATCGGCGTGATCACCTCTCCCACGGGCGCGGCGATCCGCGACATCCTGAGCGTGCTGCGCCGACGCTTCCCGGCCATTGCGGTACTGTTGTATCCGGTCGCGGTGCAGGGTGCCAGCGCTACCGGAGAGATCACCGCGGCACTGCGCCTCGCCTCCCAGCGCCGGGACTGCGACGTGCTGATCCTGGCTCGGGGCGGCGGCTCCCTGGAGGACCTCTGGTCGTTCAACGACGAGGGGGTGGCACGCGCCATCTATGACTGCGCGATTCCGGTGGTCAGCGGCATCGGCCACGAGATTGACTTCACCATCGCGGACTTCGTGGCGGATCAGCGCGCGCCGACGCCGTCCGGGGCGGCGGAGCTGGCAAGCCCCGACGCCCAGGAGTGGAGCCAGCGGCTGGAACAACAGTGCGGGCGCATACACCGCGCCCTCGCCGTGCGCCTGGCACGCCCCGCCGAGGCCCTGCGCGGGCTAATCCACCGGCTGCGCGCGCAGCACCCGGGACAACGGCTCCGGCAGCGGACCCAGCGCCTCGATGACCTGGACCAGCGGCTGCGAGCCATATTCCGAGGCGGGCTGCAGGTACGCCGCTCCGGCGTGGCGGAATGGACTGCGCGCTTGCACCGACACCGGCCCACGCCGCGGGTGCGCCAGCTCGAGGGTGCCTGCGGCCATCTGGCCCACCGACTGCGCGCGGGTCTCGCCCGGAGCGTGGAGCGGCGTCACGACCGGGTCGCGGAACTCGCCCACGCCTTGGACGCGGTGAGCCCGCTCGCCACACTAGGGCGCGGCTACGCCATCCTGCGGCGGTTGCCGCGCGGCGCGGTGCTGCGCAGCGCTACCGACACCAGCCCCGGGGACCGGGTGGAAGCGCGCCTTGCCCGCGGGCAATTGGTGTGCCGGGTGGAAGAGGTCCAGGCCCCGCCTCTGGATGATCCGGAGGCATGAGCCGGGTGCGGTCATCAGGGTGGCGCGGGCCGGTGACCGGGCTGGTACTGGGAACGCTGCTGGGCGCGCCGGCCCTGGGCCACGCGGCACGGTTGCCGCGCTCCGCGCCGGTGCCGGGCGGCATCCTGGTAACCCCTCTGGGGGTGGCACACATTCCGCCGCGGGTGGAATACAACGGTCACCGGGTGCTGGTGGTGGGCACCAACGGGCGTTGGTACGCGGTGACGGGGATCGCCCTGAACGCCCAGCCGGGAAGCGCAGGGACACTGGTGATCTACGAGCCGGGGCACGCGCGGACCGTGCGCTTCCGGATCCACGCGCACGACTACCCGGTGCAACGCATCACGCTCAAGAACGCCCAGATGGTAACCCCCACCCCGGCACAGCTCCAGCGCATCACCCGCGAGACGGACCGGATTCATTCCGATCTGCGCGATTGGCAGCCCAGCGCCCGGGTCGATCTGGCGTTCCGCGCGCCCCTGGACGGCGTCCTCACCAGCCCGTTCGGCGTACGCCGGATCCTCAACGGCAAGCCTCGGCAAGCCCACAGCGGGGTCGACATCGCCGCGCCCCAGGGCACTCCGATCCGCGCACCGGCCGCGGGAGTAGTGCTGGACCGGGGTGATTACTACTTCAACGGCAAGACCGTGTTCATCAACCACGGCCGCGGGTTGGTAACGATGTATTGCCACCTGAGCGCGATCAACGTGCACCGCGGCGAGACCGTCAAGGCCGGTCAGGTGATCGGCATGGTGGGCGCAACCGGCCGGGTCACCGGCCCCAATCTCCACTGGGGTGTCAGCCTCAACGGTTCCCTGGTAAACCCGCTGCTATTCCTGTCCCAACCGGCGGTGGCCGCGCTGCGCAAGGGGGACTGAAACGCACGACGCTTACCTCCGCACGCGCGGTCCAAACCCGTCGAAACCTTGTTGGACCCAACCACGAACGCGCGGAGACCTCGTATTTTGGTCCGCGGGTTCCGCCGCTATTTCTCTACGATACGGGCCATTGGTAGGTGTCATTCGGGAGCGGCGTGTACATCACCCAGCGCCCGGAAGAACCGCCTCAACGCTGCTTCTTGCGCCCGGCCGCCCCGGAACCACCGGGCTTGTAGGGGTTCTCCCCTTCCCGGAACTCGAGGCGCACCGGTGTGCCTTCCAATTCCAGTGCGACACGGAAGGTGTTAGCGAGATAGCGCCGGTAGGTCTCCGGCAAGTGCCGGGTACGGGTACCGTGGATCACCACCGTGGGGGGATTGACCCCGCCGGGATGGGCATAGCGCAATTTGGCCACGCGCCCATTCACCAGGGGCGGGGTATGGGCACGCACCGCCTTCTCCAGAATCCGGGTCAGTTGCGGCGTCGACAGCTTGCGGGTAGCGGCGTCATAGACGCGGCCCACACTGTCGAACAAATCCCCCACACCGGTGCCGTGCAGCGCGGAGATCAGGCGCACCGGGGCATAGTCCACGAAGCTGAGCTTCAAATCCAGCTCGCGACGCGCGCGGTCGCGCTGGTCCTGACTCAGGCCGTCCCATTTGTTCACCGCCACCACCAGGGCACGTCCGCCCTCCAGGATGAAACCGAGCAGCGCCGCGTCCTGATGCCCGATGCCCTCCCGGGCGTCCACTACCAGGATCACTACATGGGCCCGCTCGATCGCCTGCAGGGTCTTCACGGCGCTGAACTTCTCCACCATCTCCGTGACGCGGCCGCGGCGCCGCAGCCCGGCGGTGTCGATCAGGGTATAACGCCGCCCGGCACGCTCGAACGGGATGAACACACTATCCCGGGTGGTGCCGGGCAAATCGAAGGTGACCACCCGCTCCTCGCCGAGCAGGCGGTTGACCAGCGTGGACTTGCCCGCGTTCGGCCGGCCCACCACCGCGACCCGCACGCCATCGTCCGCGGATTCCGGCTCCTCGGCGGTGGCCGGAAATGCGGCGTACACCGCCTCCATCAGCGCATCGAGCCCACGCCCGTGGGCCGCTGCGATGGGATAGGTATCACCCAGGCCAAGACGGTGGAACTCGGCGCAGGCCACCGCCGGATCCAGCCCCTCGGTCTTGTTCACCCCCAGAAAGATCGGCCGGGCGCTGCGGCGCAACTGCATGGCGATGGCCTCATCGTCCGGGGTTAGGCCCGCACGCCCGTCCACCAGGAACACTACCGCCTGGGCCTCCTGCACCGCGTGCAGGGTCTGCTGGATCACCAGCCCTTCAAGCCCCGCCGCGCCGTCGGTGAGGCCGCCGGTGTCGACCACCAAGTAGGCTCGCTCACCCACGCGCCCCACACCGTAGATCCGGTCGCGGGTCAGCCCCGGCTGATCCGCGACCAGTGCATCCCGGCTCCGGGTAAGCTGATTGAAGAGCGTGGACTTGCCGACGTTGGGACGTCCGACCAATACCAGGGTGGGCAACATGGGTGTAACACCGCCTGTCGTGCGGGTGGCATGCCCCAGGGGCGTTGGCGCATTCACAGGACCGTGGGGACCGTGGGCACAGTCGCGGCCCACTCCCATGATCCGCTTACGGAGTGGCGCCGGCAATCCGATACGCGGCCAGTTCTCCATCACGGGTCAACACGTACAAGGTGTTGCCGTGTACCAACGGCGGGCTGAGGATCCCGGAACTGTCCACCCGGATGCGGGCCACGAACCGTCCATCGGCGCGATCCATCCAGTGAAGATAGCCCTCAATATCCCCCACCACCACGTATTGGCCATCGAACGGTACCGGCGCCGTCACGCCTCGGTAACGGAGCTTGGTCTGGCGCCATACCGTGGCGCCGGAAGACCGGTCCAGGGCCCACACCCGCCCCTCATCATCGGTAACAAATACCCGGCTGGTATCCACCCCCAACCCTGCGTAGGAAGGCACATCACGCTCCCAGGCGATCTGCCCAGAAGTGATATCGATGGCCGCCACCCGCCCCTGGTAAGCGGCCACATAGACCATACCCCCCATCGCCTGCAACTGGCCATCCACGTCCACCATCCGTTCCAGCTCGGAACTGCCCCGCGCGACCGCCACCGTGGCCTGCCACAGCGGAGCGCCGTCGCGGATCCGGATCGCCTCCAGGATACCGTTGGCCAACCCACACAGAGCGACCCCCGAGACCAGCACTGGTGAACTGGCGCCGCGCAAGATCAGCAGCGGGATGGTGTGATCCACCACCCACACCTGGTGACCGTCGGATGCGTCCAGACCGAACACGTTCCCGTCATTGCTGCTGACCACCACCACGCCGCGCGCGGCGCGCGGCGCTGACAGGACTTCACTGGACACCTGCGCGCGCCATTTAACCTTGCCGTCGTTCGCCTGCAAGGCCAGGACGCGTCCGTCCCGGGCACCTAGCAGCAGCAGACCATCGCCGCCACCCACGCCGCCGGTCAGCGGGGTATCGGTATCGGTCTTCCAGAGGCGTTTGCCGGTATCGGCATCGTAGGCATAGACACGTCCCTTGTGGTCCGCCGCGTAGATCCGCCCGTCGCTCACCAACGGGGCGAGCAGCAGGTGGCGGTGATCGGTTCCGGAGCCGGCGTCCCGGGACCAGACGCGCTTGAGGATCAGTGTCGGCTTGAACTTGGTCAGGGGCGAGGGCGGCATGTTGTTGTCCTTGGAGCCGAACAGGCTGCATCCGGACAACAGAGCGGTGACCAGCACCAATGGAAGAACCGCCCTCATGGCTGTTTCGGCGCCGGGTGCGCCTCCGAGCCCAGACTACCCACCTTCATCTCCAACAGCGCGCGTTCCTCGGGGGCCGCGTCCGGCCCCAGCTCCTTCAAGGCCTGCTGGTAGGCTGCGTGCGCCTTGCCGGAATCCTTCTGGGCCATATACAGGTCCCCTCGCAACTGATCGTACGACGCCGCGAACCCTCCCGGCTGCACGTCACGGATCACGTTCCAGGCAGCCTGGGGCTGGCCCTCCGAGAGCAGCACCCGCGCCAACCGCAAGCGCGCCACCGCGCGGATCACCCGGTCACCCGCGTGGTCCACCGCCCATTTCAACCGAGCCTGCGCCGCCTTGAGATCGCCCTTCTCCACGTCCAGCCGTGCCAGCGTAAACGCCGCCAGGGGCGCATAAGGCGTAGTGGCGAAATCAGCGATGATCTGTGCCGCCCACTGGCGTGCCTGATCATCCTTGGCCGCCGCCACCGCCACCGACATCTGCGCATACTCCATGGAGGCCTGCCCCGCGCGGACATGGTGATAGCTCTGCCACGCGCGCCAACCGAACAGCACGCCGAGGCCGAGGATCACCCCCACCACGACCGCCTTGCCGTTCCCGCGCCACCAGCTGCGCAGGGCCTCGATCTGTTCTTTTTCGGATGCGTAGGGATCCATACCGTTCTATCAGCCTTCCCGTAGGACCGTGTGGGCGCAATCGGCGCGGCGGCGATGCGCGCCTTAAGGCGCGACCGGCCCCGGCGTCGACCCGGGAGTATAAAGGGTTTTGGCGAGATAATCCGCCAGGGCCGACTGGGACAGAACGGACTGCTCGCCCTCCTCGCGCAAGGGTTTCACCGTGACCCGCCCGGCACGGACCTCTTCGTCCCCAAGCACCAGCGCCAGACGTGCGCCGCTGCGATCCGCGCGCTTGAACTGACTCTTGAAACTGCCGCCCCCGCAGTGCGTCACCAGACGCAGCCCGGGCAAGGCATCCCGCAGCCGCTCGGCCAACAGCAGTCCCGCGCGCGCAGCGGCCGCGCCCACCACGACCAGGTACACGTCGGGGTGGTCCTCCACGGCACCCTCCGGCCCGTCGTCCGGCAGCAGGGACACCAGCCGTTCCAACCCTATGGCGAACCCCACCGCTGGAGTCGCGCGTCCGCCAAGCTGTTCAACGAGACCGTCGTAGCGTCCGCCCGCGCACACGGTACCCTGGGCGCCCAGACGGTCGGTAATCCACTCGAATACCGTGCGGTTGTAGTAATCCAGACCACGCACCAGACGCGGGTTGAGAACGAAGGGGACCTCGGCCTCTGTTAAATGTGCCTGCAGCGCTTCGAAGTGGGCGCGGCACTCGGGGGAGAGGCAGTCGGCGAGCCGCGGTGCGCCGGCGATCACCGCCTCCATCCGGGGGTTCTTGCTGTCCAGAATGCGTAGCGGATTGGCGTGCAGCCGGCGCCGGCTGTCCTCGTCCAGCTCGCCCACCCGGCCCTCGAAATAGGCCACCAGCCGCTCCCGGTACACGGCACGCTCGGCGCTGCCGCCCAGGCTGTTGAGTTCCAGGTGCACGTCCCGGATACCGAGGCTCCGCCACAAACGCGCGCCCACGAGAATCAGCTCCGCGTCGACGTCCGGGCCCGGCATTCCGTAGGCCTCGACACCGACTTGGTGGAACTGCCGGTAACGTCCCTTCTGGGGCCGTTCGTGGCGGAACATGGCGCCGCTGTACCACAGACGCTGGCCCGGGTGGGTAAACAAGCCGTGCTGGATGCCGGCGCGCACGCAACCGGCGGTGCCCTCCGGGCGCAGCGTGAGACTCTCCCCGTTGCGGTCCTCGAAGCTGTACATCTCCTTCTCAACAATATCGGTGACTTCCCCGATGGAGCGCCGGAACAATTCCGTTTTCTCCAGCAATGGAAGCCGCAACTCCTGATAACCGTAGGCCCCCAAGACCCGGCGCACGGTCTCTTCGAGACGGGCCCATCGGGGGCTCTCGTCCGGCAGAAGATCATGCATGCCGCGGACCACCTGCAGGGTGTTGGACAATGGCGGATTCCCGAAACGGTGAGTTTTTTGCGCGTGCCGGTCAGCGCCGCGTGTTGGGACGCGGCGGCGACGGAACGGCGGCGGGGACGGTAAAGTGCTCCACCTGTCCGATACGCCGTGGCGGCAACGTCACGTCGTGGCCGTCCAGGGCCAGCCGGACGCCGGCGGCGTTACCCAACACTATATGGAACGGCGCCACCCCGTTTAGCCGCCGCACCGCGCCCGCATGCAGCAGATCGTAAACCAACCGCCGGCCCCTTGCATCCCGCACCTCCACCCACGAGTCCTCGACGCAGCGGATCACAAGCTGGTCGGGACCGGCCGCAGCGGGGGTGGACACCTGGGTGCGCGGTTGGGTGCGCGGTGGGGTAGCCGCGGACACCGCCGGCGCGCGGATCGCGGCCCCCCCTTGCGGCAACTGTGTCGTCGGCTGGGGCCCTGGCACGGATGGGATCGATGGAACCGGTGGAACCGATGGGGGCACGACACGCGCCGGGGCCGATGCAGGACCGGGCGGCGACGCGGCGGGCGATGTGGCCGGAGCGGAGCGTGTCAGTGTCGGGGCGGGAGCGGGACGCAGGTGCGGTTCCCGGCGCACCCACCACCCCGCAAACGCCAGCAGCAGCGCCAGAACCCCGAACAGCCCATACAAACCACGGCGCGGCGTCCGCCGGCCCATCTGCTCCGGCGATGGGGTCTCCTCGGGCGCTACTGGAGGGGCTTCTACCGGAAGGGTGTGGCGATATTCAGCCACCACCACGTCCGGCGCCAGACCCAGGGTCTTCGCGTAGGTGCGCAAATAGCCCTGGACATAGGTCGACGGCAGCGAGCCGTAGTCGTCCCGCTCCAGTGCTTCCAGGATCGAGGCCGGCAGGTGCAGGCCGGAGGCCGCGCGGTCCAGCTCCAGGCCCTTGGCTTCCCGGGCGCGACGCAACCGTGCTCCGAGCCCGGGTGGCGGCAGGGCGCCGCTGCGATCCTGTGGCTCAGTGTCCGGGTGCTGGTCCATTCGACCGGGATTCAAGGAACTGACGGGTCTGGTCCGAATCTGGGAATTTGGATTTCAGTAGCAATGCGTAGCTGGCCACCGCGTTGCGGTCGCCCAGCACCCGTTCGATCTGGATCCCGGCCCACAGGCTGTCGGCGGTGGGGGGTGCCACTGCTTGATACCGTTCCAGATAGCCGCGCGCGTTCAGGTATTGTTTCTGGCGATAGCTCAGTTTCGCCATTTCGAGCAGGGCCGGGGCGTATTTCGGATCCCGTTGCAGGGCCAGACGCAGGTACCTCGCCGCCTTGACGTCATCGCGGGCCTTCACGGCGCAAAAGCCCCAGTTGAAATACGCCCGTTCCGGGTTGGTGTACAACGGGTTGTTCAGTGCCGCCTGAAAATGGCGCTCCGCCTCCTCAATCCGGCCGCGCCGGCACAGAAAGGCCCCATAGTTGTTCTGGGCGTCGGAATCCTTGGGCTCGAGCTCCACCGCCCTGCGGAAGTGGCGGCCGGCCTTGTCATATTCCCCCAATTGCTGGTACAGCACTGCGATCGCATTGTGGGCCAGGGCCAAATCCGGATCCTGGCGCAGGGCCTTTTTCAGCGCGTCGAGGGCAAGCGAGGGCTTGTTGTCCTGCATGTAGGCGATGCCGAGCTGCGTATTGATCGCTGCCGGCTTGCTCTCGTTACCCGATAGCTGACGGAAGTCCGATGAAGAATGACCAGCCCATGATCCCAGAGTATCCCCCGGAAGCGATCGATTTCCGCGCGACCGGAACGCCGGTACTGGGTGTCCGGAAACGGGTTGAAAGGAATCAGGTTGACCTTGGCGGGAAAGCCAGCGAGCAGGCGTGCCAGGGCTTGGGCGTGGGCCGAAGAATCGTTGACCCCTTCTAACATCACGTATTCGAAAGTCACCCGGCGATGGGGTTGGTCTTTCACATAACGCCGGCAGGCTGCAAGCAGTTCCCGGATCGGATACTTGCGGTTGAGGGGTACCAGTGCGTCACGCAGGGTGTCGTCCGGGGCGTGCAGAGAGACGGCCAAGCTCACGTCGGATACCTCGCGCAAGGCGTCGATCATCGGCACCAGCCCCGCAGTACTCAGGGTAATCCTGCGCTTGGATAAGCCATAGGCGTAATCGTCCAGCATCACCCGCAAGGCCGGGACCACGTTGTCGAAGTTGAGCAGCGGTTCACCCATGCCCATGAGCACCACGTTGGTCACGGTGCGCGCGGCGCCCGCCGGACGGTCCAAGCTGCGCTCCGCCAGCCATACCTGGCCAACGATTTCCGCGGTAGTCAGGTTGCGGCTGAAGCCCTGGCGCGCGGTGGAACAGAAGCTGCAGTTGAGAGAGCAACCCACCTGGCTGGAGATGCACAGGGTGGCACGATCTGGCTCCGGAATGAACACCGTCTCGACGGCGTTGCCGTCGGCAAGACGCAACAGCCACTTGCGGGTGCCGTCGGACGAAGGCTGCTCCGTGACTACTTCCGGCGCGCGCACCTCGCAACGGGCCGCGAGTTCGGCGCGCAGCGCCTTGCTCATATCGGTCATGGCCGCGAAGTCGGTGACGCCACGCTGGTGGATCCACTGCATGACCTGGGACGCGCGGAACGCCCGCTCACCCAGGGAGGCGAAGAACGCCTCCAGCGCGGCGCGATCCAGGCCCAGCAGGTTCACCCTGCCGGTGGACTCCGACACCCCGTTCTGCGTCACCACGCGCATTCCCGTCCCACCGCGCCGCGCACCCTCAGCGGGTGCGGGAACAAATCCCAATGTCCGGAAAAAAGAACCCGATCTCGGCCTGCGCGGTACCGGGGCTATCGGAGCCATGCACCGCGTTTTCTTCGAGGCTATTGGCCAGATCGGCACGAATGGTACCGGGCGCCGCCTGGTGGGGATCCGTGGCACCCATTAACTCGCGGTGCTTCAACACCGCGTTCTCCCCCTCGAGGACCTGGGCCATAACCGGCCCGGAGGTCATGTACGCCACCAGGTCATCGAAGAACGACCGCTCCCGATGCACCGCGTAGAAACGCTGTGCCTGATCGCGGTTCAGATGCAGCATCCGCGCCGCAACGATGCGCAGCCCGGCTCGTTCAAACCGCTGATAGATCTCCCCGATGAGATTGCGGGCCACCGCGTCGGGCTTGATCATGGACAAGGTGCGTTCGAAGGGCATGGGTCACTCCGTGGTCTGGACCGGCGGAAATCACAAAAACCCGCGTCTGGGCGCGAGTTTACCGGAACCGGAACCCGGGCCCATTATAGGTCCTGATGGTAAGTCCTGGAAGCCCGGGAAGAATCCACCCCCAGGCAGCGGAACGGGGTTCTCGCGATACTCCCGCGGCGGGCGTCAGACGTTGAAGCTCTCGCCGCAGCCGCATTCGTCCTTGACGTTGGGGTTTCGGAACCGGAAGTTCTCGTTGAGACCGTCCCGGGTGTAGTCCAATACGGTCCCGTCCAACGTCGGCAGGCTGGCGTGGTCCACTATCACCTGCACGCCGTGCTCCTCGAACACCGTGTCGCCGTCCCCGACCTCGTCGGCGTAGTCCATCTGGTAGGCGTAGCCGGAACAACCGGACTTACGCACACCCAGGCGCAGGCCCAGACCCTTGCCCCGTTTATCGAGCAACTGCTGGATCCGGCCGGCCGCCGCTTCCGTCAATGTAATCGCCATCACCGTCACCTCGGAATTCCACGGTGCCCACGCTTGCGGAGCACGCGCGGGCACGCTGATCTCGATCACTACAAGGTAAGGCCGATCGGCCCCGGATACAACCCACCGGATCAGCCCCCTGAACGAGCCGTGGGCCACTCCGCCGGACGCAACCGGTCCCACACTGCCGCCAGGGCGCTCAACAGGGCATCGACGTCCGCCGCGGTGCTGTCGCGGCCAAAACTGACCCGGACCGCGCAGTGGGCAAGCTCCGCCGGCACCCCCATCGCCACGAGCACATGGCTCGGTTCCGCCCGCCCGGTGTGGCAAGCGGAGCCGCTGGAGACCGCGACGCCGCGCCGATCGAGTTCCAGCAGCAGGGTCTCCCCAGCGATCCCGGGTAGGGCGAACTGCACGGTATTGGGCAGACGCTCCGCCCCCTGCCCGAAGACCACCGCCTGCCGCCACTCCGCCAAACCCCGTTCCAACTGATCCCGCAAACCCCGCAGGTGGACACCGTAGGTCTCCAGTCCCGCGCCGGCCAAAGCCGCCGCCGCGCCGAAGCCCACGATCCCAACCACGTTCTCGGTGCCGCCGCGCAGGCCATGCTCCTGGCCACCGCCCTCCAGCAACGGAGCCAAATCCACAGTGCGGTCCACCACCAGGGCACCCACCCCGACAGGGCCCCCGATCTTGTGCGCGGACAAGCTCATCAGGTGCACACCGCTGGCGGCGAAGTCCACCGGCACCTTGCCAGCCGCCTGCACCGCGTCGGTATGCATCCATGCCCCCGCTTCCCGAACCAACGCCGCGAGCGGGGCAAGCGCCTGGAGCACCCCGGTCTCGTTGTTGGCGCTCATCACCGAGACCAAGCGGGTAGTCCCGGTCAGCACCTGGCGCACGGCCGCGGGGACGATCCGGCCCGCGGCGTCCGGGGCAATGGGATCTATCCCCCAGCCACGGCGACCGAGGGTATTGGCAGGAGCCAGCACCGAGGCGTGTTCCACCTCGCTGACCGCGATCCGACCGGACTCGAGCGTGGCCGCGGCGCCCTTCAACGCCAAGTTGTTGGCCTCTGTGCCACCGCTGGTGAAGACCACCTGCTCGGGCTGGGCACCCACCAGGGCGGCCACTTGCGCTCGCGCCTGATCCAGGGCGGCCCGCGCGGCGCGCCCGAAGCGGTGGGCGCTGGAAGGGTTGCCCGGGGGCCCGGTCAAGTAGGGTCCCATGGCCTCGGCGACCCGCGGGTCCAGGGGCGTGGTCGCGTTGTAGTCCAGATAAACCGCCATCCGAGAGGAGGAACCGCCGGTGGGCCCGGCATTCATGGAGACGGGATGTCCTGCGCAAACGGTCCCAGCGCCACGCGGCTTCCCTGCTCCCGCTGCAGGGTATCCTGCCGTGCCGCGACCTCGGCCACCTCCGTGCGCGCCATGAGCTGCTCAAAGCTGACATGGCTGAGGAAGGTGTAAATCTGCTCGCTGAGGTCCACCCAAAGATCGTGGGTCAAACAACGCTGGTTGTTCTGACAATTAGACAATCCGCCACAGCGCGTACTGTCCACGTTCTCGTCCACTGCGGTGATCACATCCGCCACCGCGATGCCCGCGGCATCGCGGCCCAACTGATACCCGCCGCCGGGACCGCGCACACTACGCACCAAACCCGTGCGGCGCAGCCGGGAAAACAACTGCTCGAGATAGGAGAGCGAGATCCCCTGGCGTTCCGCGATCTCGGCCAGGGTAACCGGTTGGGTCCGTGCATGGATGGCGAGATCCAGCATCGCAGTAACCGCGTACCGGCCCTTGGTGGTAAGTCGCATAGCACCGCCCCATGCCGCTTGCGCCAACAACGGCCTTTACATGCCAAAAGTAGACCATACCCATGTAAAATGATCAACTATTAAATCCCGCAATAATCCTACATTTGATCAGGAATTATCGCGCATATTCCTGGGTACGCGCCAAATCCGGCTATTTCAGACGCTCACCCTCGGTCCAGTCCCCGTCCTCCGGCGGCTTCTCTTTTTGCGCCGCAGGCCCGGAACCAATCTCACAGGGCCCCAGGTCCGGCAGACGCACGTCGCTGAGTTCGGAGCCCAGGGACTTCAGTGCGTCACACATGGTCTCCATCTTCTTGTCCATGGCCTGGATGTGATCCAACATGCTGTGGATGGCACGGGCCACCGGGTCCGGCATGTCCCGCGTGGTGCCGTAGGAATCGAACCCGATGCGCTGGGCGAAGGCCTGCCGGTCGGCGTCCCGCCCGCTGTCCACCGCCCGCACCACATGGCCGGGCACCCCCACCACCGTGGCGCCCGCAGGAACGTCCTTGACCACTACCGCGTTCGAACCGATGCGCGCCCCGTCCCCGATCCGGATCGGACCCAGCACCTTGGCTCCGGCACCCACGACCACGTCGCGCCCCAGGGTCGGGTGACGCTTGCCCTTCTCCCAGCGGGTTCCGCCCAGGGTCACCCCGTGGTACAGGGTACAGTCCGTGCCGATCTCCGCGGTCTCCCCGATCACCACGCCCATTCCATGGTCGATGAAGAAACGCCGCCCGATCTGCGCGGCGGGATGGATCTCGATGCCGGTGAGCCAACGCGACAGGGCCGATACCATGCGTGCCAGCCAGCGCAGCCGGCGATTCCAGATCCGGTGCGCGAGCCGGTGCAACATCACGGCGTGCAGCCCCGGATAGGTGGTCAGCACCTCGAAGGTGGTGCGCGCCGCGGGGTCGCGCTCAAACACGCAGCGGATATCTTCACGTAGACGTTCAAACATCGACAGCCTGGGCTCCCAGCCTCTCCGTGAGGCGATCGGCGGCAGTCCGCAGGGCGCCTGCCCTGCGGGGGCATCACGACGGTGGACGCCGCTCCTGAACCGCACTCAACATCCCGCGCAGGATCGCCAACTCATTCTCGTCCAAGCGGGCCCGGTTGAACAGGCGGCGCAGGCGCTGCATGAGGCGGCGGGGGTGGGCCGGATCCAGAAATCCGATCTCCTGCAATACCTGTTCCAGATGCTCGTAGAGCCGCTCCACATCCCTGGAGGTGGCCAGCGCCGACTCCACCTTCGGCGGCGCGACAGCCGCGTGCGCATCGCGCGCGGCCATGCGGACTTCATAAGCCAGGACCTGCACCGCAGCCGCCAGATTCAGGGAGCTGTAGTCCGGGTCCGTGGGGATCACGACCCGGCAGGTGCAACACCCCAACTCCTGATTACTCAACCCGTCCTGTTCACGACCGAAGACCACGGCCACCGCCCCGCGCGCACTCTCGGCCACCGCAGTGCACGCGGCGGTCCGCGCGTCCAGGGTAGGCAATGGCAGGCTCCGCGACCGGGCGCTGGTCCCCAGCACCAATACGCAGTCCGCCACCGCCGCCTCCAGGGTATCGAACAGCCGTGCCGTATTCAGGACCGCGTCGGCCCCGGAAGCGCGGGCGGTAGCCTCGGCGCTGGGGAAATGCTGCGGTCGTACCAGCCGCAGCCGCGACAGACCCATATTGCGCATCGCGCGGGCGGCACCTCCGATGTTGCCCGGGTGGGTGGTACCGACCAGCACGATATGGATGTCTTCCAACATGGGATCCCGCTCGCCTGCCTAGGGGCGCGCCCCCGCCCGACACGTTAGCGCCGCGCCTAAGACGGGACGCGGATTCTCTGGTATTCTGTTGCCCCCGTCGACGCGGTGAGCCTGATCGCGCGGCACCAAACCCTGGCCCTTGGACCCCAATGAATCCGGCCCTCAACATCGCCATCCGAGCGGCGCGCAGCGCTGGCAACGTGATTGTCCGCCATATCGACCGGATCGACTCGCTGTCCATCACCGCAAAGGCGCGCAACGACTTCGTCACCGAGGTCGACCGCATGGCGGAACAGGAGATCATCCGTATCCTGCGCAAGGCCTACCCGGGCCATGGCATTCTGGCGGAGGAGACCGGCATGCAAGAGGGCCGCGACACCCACGTCTGGGTGATCGATCCGCTCGACGGCACCACCAACTTTCTGCACGGTTTCCCCCAGTACGCGGTGTCCATCGCCCTCAAGGACCACGGCCGGCCGGAGCAGGCAGTGGTCTACGACCCCCTGCGCCAGGAACTGTTCGTTGCCGGGCGC
The DNA here is from genome assembly GCA_002255365.1 of Chromatiales bacterium 21-64-14. Lineage (NCBI taxonomy): Bacteria > Pseudomonadati > Pseudomonadota > Gammaproteobacteria > Chromatiales > Chromatiales bacterium 21-64-14. The sequence goes on along the minus strand of NCBI01000006.1, from coordinate 133,439 downwards.
GGCGAGGGCGCGCGCCTCAATGACCGGCGCATCCGCGTCACCCGCCGCGCGGGGCTCAACGGGGCGTTGCTCGGCACCGGCTTTCCGTTCAAATACCCCGAACACCTGGATGCCTACCTCGCCATGTTCCGCACCGTGCTGGGCCAAGCATCGGACGTCCGCCGCGCGGGCGCCGCTTCCCTGGACCTCGCCTACGTCGCCGCCGGGCGCCTGGACGGTTTTTGGGAAATCGGACTGAAGGAGTGGGACATGGCCGCCGGCACCTTGCTGATCCAGGAGGCCGGTGGCTTGGTCGGGGACTTCTCCGCAGGGCCTGATTATCTCACCACCGGTAACGTGATTGCCGCGCCGCCTAAGGTATTCCGCACCCTGGTCAGCGCGCTCGCCCCGCATCGCGGACCGGGGCTCCAGCGCTGACACGCCGCAGCCGCGGCACGCAACGCTATACGTGCCTCCCGTCCGAATCCCCTTGCTCCTTGCGCGCGGGCATCAGATCCGCCTTACTCACTCCCAGCCACAGGGCCAGCGGGCTCGCCACGTAGATGGATGAGAACGTCCCGATCACGATCCCGACGATCAGCGCCAGCGCGAATCCGTGTACCACTTCGCCGCCGAAAAAGAACAACGCCACCACCACCAGCATCGTGGTGCTGCTGGTCATGATGGTACGCGACAGGGTCTGATTGATGGAGGCGTTCATGATCTCCACAGGACTGCCCTTGCGCATGCGCCGGAAGTTCTCCCGGATCCGGTCGAACACCACGATGGTGTCGTTGAGCGAATACCCGATCACCGCGAGGACCGCGGCCAACACCGTCAAGTTGAAGTCGATGTGAAACAACGAAAAGAACCCAAGCGTGAACAACGTGTCGTGAACGGTAGCGAGCACCGCGCCCAGCGCAAGGCGCCATTCGAAACGCATAGCTACGTAGATCAGGATTCCGATCAGGGCATAAAGCATCGCGAGCCCGCCCTTTTCGGCCAGCTCGTGGCCCACCTGGGGACCGACGAACTCCACGCGCCGCAACTTGGGCTCTACTCCCGGCAACACGCCGCTCAGTGCCGCCATCGCCCGGGTACTCAGCTGCGCGCTGGATTCCCTGCCGTGTGGCGGGATCCGTGCCAACAAGTCCTCGGCATTGCCCAGGTGTTGCACCACCGCATCCGGGAAACCGGCCTTGGTCAGCGCTGCACGCACCCCGGTGAGCCCCACCGGCTGCGGGTAACTCACCTCCAGCAAGGTGCCGCCGGTGAAATCCAACCCCAGATTGAGCTGGCGGACCACCAGCGAGCTTAGGCTGATGGCGATCAGGATCACGGACATCACCGCCATATAGGCGCGCTTGCCCATGAAATCGATGTTGAGGTTGGCCTTGAAGAATTCCACGTCGATCGCCTGCCAATCGTGATCCGTGAGCGCCGCCCGGACTGGACGTCAGATCAGGAGCCGTTTGACCTTGCGCCCCCCATACATCAGGTTGATGACGGCCCGACTGCCCATGATCGCCGTGAACATCGAGGTCAGGATGCCGATGGAAAGGGTCACCGCGAAGCCCTTCACCGGCCCGGTACCGAAGCTGAACAGCACGATCGCCGCGATGAGCGTGGTGACGTTGGAGTCGATAATGGTCCCGAAGGCCTTATCGAAACCCGCATGAATGCTGGCCTGGGGTGTGTTGCCGTTGCGCAGCTCCTCACGGATGCGCTCATAGATCAGCACGTTGGAATCGACCGCCATACCTAGCGTCAATACGATGCCCGCGATACCCGGCATAGTCAGGGTGGCCTGCAGAATAGAGAGCAGCGCCACCACGACCACCAAGTTTAAGAGCAGCGCCAAGTTCGCCACCAGACCGAACACCCGATAGTAGGCGCTCATGAACACCAAAACCGCCAGGAAACCCATGGCGACCGCCTCGAACCCCTGCTTGATATTTTCCTTGCCAAGACTCGGACCGATGGTGGTTTCCTCGATGATCTCGATCGGCGCGGCCAGCGCCCCAGCCCGCAACAGCAACGCCAGATTGCGCGCTTCCACCGGATTGTCCAGCCCGGTGATTTGGAAACGCTTGCCGAACTGGCCGCGGATCACCGCTACATTGATGACGTTCTCAACCTTTTTCTGCACCCGTACCGGCTTGCCGTCCACCATGTTCGTGGTGACTTTGTTATCGATGAACACCACCGCCATCCGCCGGCCAATATTCTTGCGCGTCGTATTCTCCATGATACGCGCACCCTTGCCGTCCAGGGTCACGAATACCGCTGCTTGTCCGCTCTCCTGGTCCAACCCTGAGGAAGCGTCGGTGATCTGGTTGCCGGTAATAATGACTCGCTTGTACAGGAGGACCGGGCGCCCGTTGTCTCGCTCACGATAGATCCGCGAACCCGCGGGGATATGGCCGGTGGCCAAGGCATCCTCCGCGCTGTGGTTCTCATCCACCATGTGGAATGCCAGCGTCGCCGTAGCGCCCAGGATCTCCTTGGCACGCGCCGTGTCCTGCACGCCGGGCAACTCCACCACGATCCGGTCCTTGCCCTGCTGCTGAATGACCGGTTCGGCCACGCCTAGCTCGTTGATCCGGTTGCGCAGGGTGGTGATGTTCTGTTGAACCGCGAAGTTGCGGATGGTCCGCTGTTGCTGGGGACTGAGGGAGGCATGTAACTCGAACTTTGTCTGGCTCGGGACCTCAGTGACTGTCAGATCCCCCTCCTCCGCCTTGATGAGATCGCGGGCGCGGTCCCGATCACTGGCGTCGCGGAACTGTAGCCGGATCGTGTCCTTGTCCCGGGATACGTCGGTGTAGCGGATCTTCTTCCTGCGCAGCAGGGTGCGCAGGTCGCTGACGTCGCTCTCCAGGGACTGTTGAACCGCCGCGTGCGTATCCACCGACATCAGAAAATGGACACCGCCGCGCAGGTCCAGCCCCAAATACATGGGCTTGGCGTTGATATCCCGCAGCCACTTCGGGGTGGATGCGGCCAGGTTCAGGGCCACCACGTAGTCGCTGCCCACCCCAGCCGCCAAGAGACCGCGGGCGCGCAGTTGATCGTCGGTATCGTTGAACCGGATCAGCAGGCGCCCGTCGTGAAATGCCATGGACTTATAACCGATGGCGGCCTTTTTGAGCACGGCAGCCGCCTTCTCCCGCACCGGCACCCCCACCGCCACGCCTCGGGTGGACGATATCTGCACCGCCGGGTCCTGGCCGTAGATGTTGGGCAAGGCGTAGAGCGTGCCCACGAGTATGACGGCGAGAATAAGCAGGTATTTCCACAGGGGGTATTGATTGATCACGACACGCGGCCTCGGCCCGCTGACGGTAATATCATGCACGAATCCGGCGGGCAGGCCGCGTCGGACACCACACTGCGGTGCACCCGGCCGCGCCCCTCCCGTTCCAGCAGGCTGTTCATGGTCCGGGCGGGCTCCTACAGGCTCTTCAGGCTACCCTTGGGCAACACCGTCGCCACGGCATGCTTCTGGATGCGCACCTGAGTGTTGCCGGCGATCTCCACCATCACGAAGTTCTCCCCCACCTCCGTGACTTGGCCGGCGAGTCCGCCGGTGGTGACCACCTCATCCCCCTTGCTCAGGGAAGCGACCAAATTCTTGTGCTCCTTGGCGCGTTTGGCCTGAGGACGGATCAGCAGGAAATAGAAGACCACAAAGATCAAGACCAGGGGCAGAAAACTGAGCAGCGGGTCCCCGGACGACTGCGAGGCACCCTGCGCCCAGGCGTCGGTAATCAAGAGGCTCATGCCGTGTCCTGTGTGGCTGATGAAAGGGAATCGGGCTCCCGCCCATGTGTGGCCCGGGCGTGAAGGCGCCCCATTATGCCACACTCTCCGCAGCTTGCACGCGCCCGGCGTAGAAATCCCGGACGAACGCAGCCAGCCGGCCGGCCGCGATGGCTTCCCGCAGGCCCTGCAGCAGGCCCTGATAGTAATAAAGGTTGTGGATGGTATTGAGCCGCGCGCCAAGGATCTCATTGCACTGGTCCAGATGCCGCAGGTAGGCCCGGCTGTAATTCCGGCAGGTGTAACAGCCACAGGCCTCGTCCGGGGGACGCAAGTCGTTCCGGTAACGGGCATTGCGGATCCGCAAGGTGCCTTGGCCCACGAACAGGAAGCCGTTGCGCGCGTTGCGGGTAGGCAGCACGCAATCAAACAGGTCGATGCCGCGGCACACCGCGTCGACGATGTCCTCCGGCGTCCCCACTCCCATCAGGTAACGGGGGGCCGTGGCAGGCATGCGCGGCACGGTATACTCGAGGACCCCAAGGCGCTCCGCCTTGGGCTCCCCGACAGACAGGCCGCCGAGGGCATAGCCGTCGAAACCGATCTCCGTCAGGGTGGACAGCGACGCCTCCCGAAGTTCCGGATACATCCCGCCCTGCACGATCCCGAACAACGCCGCGGGATTATCGGCGTGGGCACGGCGGCTGCGCAGGGCCCAACGGGCAGACAATTCCATGGACTCGCGTGCCTGCTGTGGAGTGGCCGGGTAGGGTGTGCACTCGTCAAAGGCCATGACCACGTCGGCATCCAGCGCGCGCTGCACCGCCATGGACTCCTCGGGGCCCAAAAACACCGTCGCGCCATCCTCCGGCGAGCGGAAGGTGACTCCTTGTTCCGAGATACGCCGCATCTTCGCCAGACTGAATACCTGATAACCGCCGGAATCGGTCAGGATCGGCGCGGACCAGTTCATGAACCCGTGCAGTCCACCGTGGGCGCGTATCACCTCCAAGCCAGGCCGCAGCATCAAATGGAAGGTGTTGCCCAGGATCAACTCGTAACCCAGGCCGCGCACCTCGTCCGGCGTCATGGCCTTCACAGTGCCACGGGTTCCCACCGGCATGAACGCGGGGGTCGCAACCGCGCCTCGCGGGAACACCATGCGCCCGTGCCGGGCCGTACCGTCAGTGGCCAGAATGTCGAAATTCACGTAGTCATCCCAGGTGCCGGCGCCCGCTCAGGGCCCAGGGCCGGCGGCACAACCAGCATCGCATCGCCGTAACTGTAGAACCGGTAACAGCGCTCCACCGCGTGACGGTAGGCGTCCATCACGCGCTGATACCCGCCGAAGGCGCAGACCAGCATCAACAGGGTAGAGCCCGGTAAGTGAAAATTGGTAATCAGGGCATCCACCACTCGGAAGCGGAAACCCGGCAGGATGAATAGATCCGTTTCACCCCGCAACGGGGTCAGTTCCCCGTCGCGTGCCGCGCTCTCCAGGCTGCGCACCACCGTGGTGCCCACGGCCACCACCCGCCCGCCGGCACGCCGGGCGCGGCGCACTTTTGCGCAGACCTCATCCCCCACATCCACCTGCTCAGGGTGCATGACGTGCTCCTCCACCCGGTCCTCGCGCACCGGCTGAAAGGTGCCAGCGCCCACGTGCAGCGTCACGAACGCACTGTCCACACCGCGTTCCCGGAGACGCTCCAGTATCGGGACGTCAAAATGCAAGCCGGCGGTAGGTGCTGCGATGGCGCCCGGCCGGCATCCATAGACGGTCTGATAGCGTGCACGGTCCGCCGGTTCGTCACCGCGGCGGATGTAGGGAGGCAGCGGCACATGGCCAACCTCGTCCAGCAAGTCGGGCAGCGGTCGCGGATCGTCGAAACTCAGCCGGAACCGATCCGCCGAGCGCTCCCGGACCACCGCCGCCACGCCGCCCTCCAAGCGTAACGTATCCCCGGGCCGGAGCGCCTTGCTCGCCCGGATCCGGACCCACGCCTCCGCCGGCCCGATCACCCGGTCCACCAGCACCTCGACCCGCCCGCCGCTGGGCTTGACACCATACACACGCGCCGGGATCACTCGAGTGTCGTTGAACACGAGCAGATCACCGGGCCGCAACAGGCCGGGAAGATCGCGAAACACGCGGTCTTCCAAGGTGTCAGCGGCACCATCAAGGTGCAACAGCCGGCTGGCGCTGCGCTCATCCGAGGGCCGCTGGGCAATCAGATCCGCAGGGAGCTGATACTCGAAATCCCGCCGCAACATGGTGCGCGATGTTAGCACAGCCCTGGTGCACCGCACCGCCCAAGCGGGCGCCCGCGTCACCCGGGACCGGCCCGGCGAACGCCCCGCTTGCCCGCCTACCAATAACCCTTATACTAGTCCGTCCGACGGCCGGGATGGCGGAACTGGTAGACGCGCCGGACTCAAAATCCGGTGATGGCGACATCGTGAGAGTTCGAGTCTCTCTCCCGGCACCATCCGTGAATTCGCAATGGTGGTAACATCCACCACGGCGGTCCCAACCGGCACCCGCAGCAGCTAGCAGGTCCGCCCAACAGGATAACCGGCGTGTTCCGCACGGACCCCGGCGCCGCAGGCTCCTCGGCCCACGCGGCCCAAGATTCTCCATAGACGGAAAGACACCGATACGCTTATGACCGGCACCCGATACCACTTGGAAATACAGCCGCGGATCCCAGAACGCCTTGCGCGTCTCCAGGAACTCGCCAGCGACCTCATGTACAGCTGGAACCGGCAGGTGCGCGGACTATTCTATCGTCTTGATCCAGAGCTGTGGGACCGCTGCGGTCACAACCCCAAGGTGTTCCTGCGCCAGGTCGCGCAGCAGCGCCTGGATGACGCGTCCGAGGACCGCATCTACCTGGAAGAGTACAACCGGGCACTGTCGGTCTATGACACCTACCAACGCGAAGAGGTGCGCAGCGGAATCGAACAACATCTCGACCCGGAAACGGACCTGGTAGCCTATTTCTGCGCTGAATTCGGACTGCATGAAAGCCTGCCGATCTATTCCGGCGGTCTCGGCATCCTGGCCGGCGACCACTGCAAGGCGGCGGGCGACCTCGGCCTGCCCTTCGTCGCGGTAGGCATGCTCTACCGCCAGGGCTACTTCACCCAGACCATCGATGGACATGGCAATCAGGTGGCCCATTACCATCCCACCGCGTTCGCCGACCTCCCGGCCGAGCCGGCCCGGGACGCCAGCGGCGCGGAACTGCGCGTGCACGTGGAATTATCCGGGCGCCAGGTGGTTCTGCGGGTATGGCAGGCGCGAGTCGGGCATATCCGCCTCTACCTGCTGGACAGCGACACGGATCAGAATGGCGATGCGGACCGTTCCATAACCTACCAGCTGTATGGGGGCGACAACGTCACCCGGATCCAGCAGGAAATCGTGCTGGGCATCGGCGGCGTACGGGCCCTGCGTGCATTGGGCCTCAATCCGACCGTATGGCACATAAACGAAGGCCACCCGGCGTTCCAGATCCTGGAACGCTGTCGGGAGTACGTCAGCGAAGGCATGGACTTCGACAGCGCATTTGAACGCGTTGCCAGCGCCACCGTATTCACCACCCACACTCCGGTACCCGCTGGCCACGACATCTTCGACCATAGTCTGGCCAGCACCTACCTGAGCGGATTCGCCGCCCAACTAGGGATCGAAATGGAGCAGTTCCTGTCCCTGGGGGCGAGTCCCAACAACCAGGGTGGTTTCAACATGACGGCTCTGGCGATGCGTGGCTCGCGTTCCCAGAACGGCGTGAGCCGCATCCATGGCTCGGTCGCGTCGCGCATGGAGGGCTACGTGTGGCCGCAGATCCCACCCGATGAGAACCCGATCCGCTACGTGACCAACGGCGTCCATGTGCCGACTTTCCTGGCGCGTGAATGGGTGAACCTGCTGGACATGCGTCTGGGCAGCGAATGGCGCAGCGAACTACTCAACGAGGTGTATTGGGAACGGATTGACGAGATCCCGAACTACAGCTACTGGAGCCTGCGCCAGTCATTGAAATCGGAATTCCTGACCGACGTGCGCCGCCGTGCGGTGATGCAGCATCGCCGCAACGGATGCAGCGCATCCCAGATCGAACGCCTCACGCGCTACCTCTCGCCCGAGGAGATCAACATCCTCACTCTGGGCTTCGCGCGCCGGTTCGCCACCTACAAGCGCGCGACCCTGCTGTTCAGCGACCCCGAACGGTTGGCGCGGATCCTGAACCATCCGGAACGTCCGGTGGTATTGATATTCGCCGGCAAGGCACATCCGAACGACCTGCCGGGCCAGCACCTGATCCAGGTTATCCACGAGTTCTCCCTGCGTCCTGAGTTTGAGGGCAAGATCGTGTTACTGGAGGGTTATGACCTGGCGCTGGGACGCAAACTGGTCACCGGCGTGGACGTGTGGGTCAATACTCCGGAATACCCCCTGGAGGCAAGCGGGACGTCAGGACAGAAGGCCGGCATCAACGGCGTACTCAACCTCAGTGTGCTGGACGGCTGGTGGGGCGAGGGTTACAACGGCGAGAACGGCTGGGCCATCACGCCCCACGGGCCCGGATTCGATGCCAGCTACCGCAACCGGGAGGAAGCCCAGGAGCTGCTCGACATCCTCGAGCACCAGGTAATTCCGCTCTATTACAATCGTAACAGCCATGGCTACTCCGAAGGCTGGGTGCGCATGTCCAAGGCGTCGGTCAAATCCCTGATGCCCAGATTCAGCGCGGAACGCATGGTGATGAACTACGTGACGGAGTACTACGGGCCGGCGCGGCGGCATTCACGCCTCTTGTCGGAGAACGGCGGCGCGCCCGCCCGTGAACTGGCGACATGGAAGAAGAAGATCGAACGCGCTTGGCAAAAAGTGTCGTTGCGCCGCATCGACGTGACACCTCAGGAAATCGCAGCGGGCGATCCCCTGCCGATCCGGGTCGCGGCGCAACTCAGCGGCCTGGACACGCGCGACGTGGTAGTGGAGTGCCTGGTGGGCACCGAGTCGCTGAACGGAGAGTTTCAGCTCCACGAGCGCCTGCAACTGGAACCCGAGGGCGAGCGCGTGAAAGGGGAAACGGTGTTCGGGTTGAACTTTCACCCGAGCCTCTCCGGGCTGATGTGCTACAAGCTGCGGATGTACCCCTACCACCAGCTGCTCGGCCATCCCTTCGAGACCGGCTGCATGGTCTGGTTGTAGCGCTCAATACGCGTCACCAATCTGCTGCACAAAATCGGGGTCATCGCCCACGCCTGCGGGGTGCGCAAGCGGCGCGGGTTACGCCGTTTTCATGCCCGTGTCGTGGGCCGTGACAGCCGATCGCGGGCCCTCGGCGAACTCTACCCGGACCTGGCACGCCGGCGAATGCGCGCGCCACAGGAAACATCTCGGGCTTTGTGACGCGATTCTGCGGACGCTCGTGCGGGCTTGATCCAATCGGCCGCGCACGACGCCGGCGTCGCTGGGTGTCAACCGTTCGCAGGCACGCGTCCGTAGAGCCGGATCAGGTGGCGCATACGCGACGCCGCGTCCTGGGGAAACCAGTCCCAGGCAAACCGCCAGCGCCAGTTTCCGTGCGTGGTCCCAGGCCGGTTCATCCGGTGGTCCGCACCGAGGCACAGCACGTCCTGAAGAGGCAGTACCGCCAAACGCGCCACCGAGGCCAGCGCGCTGCGGATCAAGGGCCAGGGCATCGGCTCCGAGGGATGGCCGAGATATTCCCGCACCGCGTGGCGCCCGTCCTCCGGCAGCCCATCAAACCAGCCCAGACTCGTGTTGTTGTCGTGGGTCCCGGTATAGACCACGCCGTTCTCTTCGTGCCGGTGCGGAAGGTAGGGGTTGTCAGGCGCCCCGTCGAAGGCGAACTGCAGAACCTTCATGCCCGGGAAGCCGTAACGCTGGCGCAGGGCCTCCACCTGGGGCGTGATCAGTCCCAGGTCCTCGGCTACCAAGGGGATGCGTGGACCCAACGTCTTCTGCAGGGTCCGGAACAAGGCGTCGCCAGGCGCCTGTACCCAGCGCCCTTCCATCGCGGTGGGCGCATCCGCCGCGATTTCCCAATACGCCTCGAAGCCACGGAAGTGGTCGATGCGCATCAGATCGAACCGCTTGCTCTGGGTACCGACCCGCTGCACCCACCATCGGAACCCATCTCCTTCCATCCGGTCCCAGCGGTAGTGCGGGTTGCCCCAACGCTGGCCGGTAGCCGAGAAGTAGTCGGGGGGCACCCCGGCAATGGTTACTGGACACCCGTGTTCATCCAGCGCGAAATACTCGCGCTGCGCCCACACCTCCGCGCTGTCGTAGGACACGAAGATCGGCAGATCACCAAACAGCAGAATGCCGCGCTCGTTGGCATAGGTGCGCAGCAACCGCCATTGACGATGGAACAGGAATTGCGTGAAGCGGATCCGCTCGATCGCGTCGCCCAATTCGCGCCGCACACGCGACAGGGCCTTGGGAGCGCGGTCGCGCTGGCCGCGCGGCCATTGGTTCCAAGGCTTGCCGTCGTGGGCGTCGCGCAAGGCCTGAAACAGGGCGTAGTCCTCCAGCCAATCGGCGCTCTCCGCAAGAAATACGTCGTATTCGGCACGCTCCGCCCCGTTGGCGCGGGACATGAAACCGGCGCACGCAGCGACACAGGCCAGCCGCGGGTCGCCGAAAGCGGGATCGGCTGCGTCCAGCCAACCCCACTGGACAAGCAAGGTGCGGCTGATCAGCCGCGGGTCGCCGGCGTTCACCGACAGACACTGGTAGGGAGAGCCGTCCTCGTGGGTCGGGCCCAATGGCAGGGTCTGCCAAACTCCGAAGCCTGCGTCCTGCAGGAAGTTGACGAACCAGTAGGCATCCGGACCTAGATTGCCGCTGGGATCCGGGCCGGGTAGCGAGGTAGGATGCAGCAACACACCGGCGCGGCGCCGGTCCAGGACCTCTCCCGCCTCCGTCACGACTGGGCCTGACCCGGGCGCATGGTCCCACCCGCCCGCGGTGCGCCGCCACCGTGGGTGAACGGCTGGTCCAGATAGGATGGCGGCTCCTTGCCCAGGAACCGGTACAGGGCGGACAGGTGCCGGCGGTAAAGACTGTCGAAGTCCCGCACCGTGTCCGCGGGATTATAGTCGCCGAACCACCAGAACCAGTCGGAACCCTCGCAGATCGCCAACTGCTCCAGGGCCTTGGCGCATTGCTCGTCGCTCAGTTGGCCGGAGGCAAACGCCGCGTCATAGGTGCGCTTGGCGGCCCCCAGCATATCCCAACCGCGATTTTTGTCGGGATCGCCGATCCAGGTGGAAAACGTACCGTACACCCAGCTGCCGGCGACCAGACGCGGTAGTTCGGCAGGCGGCCCCGATCCAGCCAGGGCAGCGGAGAACGTGGTGAGTTCCAGTTGCGGGTGCTCCGCGAGACGCCGGTACAAGGCGCTCAGAAAATGATACCCGTTTTCCGGGTAGTACTCCCAGGCGTTTTCTCCGTCCAGCACAATGGACACCACCGCATTCGGCCGCTCACGCGAGGCCCCGGCGATCGCCTCCAGGTGATGCACCAGATTGGCCACCGCATCGTCCGCGTGCCAATCGGAATAGGTGAAGCCGATCAGATCCGACAAGCCATCGTCACGGAAAAAGCACGCGATGCGCCCGTCCTTCAAGCGGTAGGGCTGATGCACCGTATAGGCCCCCTCCGGATCCGTGGCGGCCCCGGAACGCCGGTTGCAGCTGTTCGCCAACACGCCCTGCCCGCTCGCCGTCCACTGGAACCCGTGTTCTTCCAGCAGCTTCAGCGTGGCTTGGCTGACCCCACCCTCCGACGGCCAGCACCCCTTGGGAAGCATGCCGAAATGCCGTTCAAAACACTCGATGGCCGCGCGCACATGCCAGCGGGCCCGGTCCCGGCCTCCGGGATAGCCCTCTAGCATCGGTAACGGCACGTCGGGCAAGGCCTCGCGTGCGCAGCCCAGCTCCAACAATAACGGCAGGATAGGATGGGCGTAGGGGCTGACCGCCAACTCCACTTGGCCGCGCTCGGCGAGGACCCGGTAACGCCCAATGAGCCCGGACAACTGCTCGCCGATCACCCCAAGCAACTGGCGACGATCGGCCAGGGTGTATCCTGTCGCCTTGTTCTCGAGGCGCTTGATCCGGGTGTCCTGGCGCCGCACGGTCTCGCCGGTCCACGCCAGGTGGTACCACACCAGCAGATCCGCGAGATACTGGTCGCTGGCGTATTCCACGCCCGCGGAGATATCCCCTAGACAATGCGCCAGTTCGACCAGGCGTTGGTAGGCCGGAAACCGGCCGATAAGGCGATTGGGATTGGCCCGCAGGCAAGCGGCGATCAGATCGGCCCGCGCCTCGGACCCGGAAGGACCGTCCGGGCCGGCGAGTGCCGCCAGCAGCGGGTCGCGAATCTGCGCGCCGTTTTCCAGATGAGCGCGCACCTGCCGCGCATAGTCTTCGATCTGCTCCAGCAACACCGGCGCGAAATTGACCACCGCCCGCGCCGCCGGCACCGCCTCCAGGTGCGCGGCCATATCCACGTAGTCTTTGATCCCGTGCAGGTAGGTCCACGGCAACTGGTAACTGTCGCGGATCAGGTCGCGATACTGCGGCTGATGCATGTGCCAGCACAGCACCACCTTGAGGCGCGGCTCACCGGACATAGTGGCGGACCTGCCCGAGCATTTCCGGGATCACGAGCGTAACCCCCTTCTCTGAAACGTAGAACCGCTTGGCGTCCTCTTCCGGATCCTCACCGATGACCATTCCTTCGGGAATCCGGCAGCCGCGATCGATCACGGCACGGCGGACCCGCGCATGACACCCGATATCCACGTCCGGGAGCACCACCGAATCCTCCACCAGCGCGTGGGAATGAACCTTGACGTTGGAGAACAGCAATGAATGCCGCACCGTCGACCCGGAGATCAAACAGCCGCCGGACACCATGGTATCCACCGCCATCCCGCGGCGGTCATCGTTGTCGAAGACGAACTTCGCCGGGGGCAACTGTTCCTGATAGGTCCATATGGGCCAGCGTTCATCGTACAAATTGAGCTCCGGCGTGACACCGATCAACTCCAGGTTCGCCTCCCAGTAGGCATCCACGGTCCCCACGTCCCGCCAGTAGCTCTGGCGCCCACTTTGCACATCGCGGAACGGATAGGCCACCACGCGGTAGCGGTTGATTACCGACGGTAGGATATCTTTTCCAAAGTCGTGGGTGGAATCGGTCAGATCCGCGTCCCGGATCAGCTGCTCATACAGGAACCGGGTATTGAACACATAGATGCCCATGGAAGCCAGGGCCCGGTCTTCGCGGCCGGGGATCGGCTGCGGATGCTCGGGCTTCTCGCTGAACCGGACCACGCGCCCATCCGTGTCTACGCTCATCACACCGAAGGCCCGGGCACGCTCCACCGGGACTTCGATGCAGCCCACGGTAAGATCCGCGCCGGAATCCACATGGTGGGCGATCATCGGGCCGTAGTCCATTTTGTAGACGTGGTCACCGGCCAGGATCAGCACATACCCGGGATCATGCCCGCGGATGATGTCGATATTCTGATAGACCGCGTCGGCGGTCCCGGAGTACCAGGAAGCGGTGATGCGCTGCTGGGCAGGCAGCAGCTCGACGAACTCGCCGAATTCGCCGCGCAGGAATCCCCACCCCTTCTGGATGTGTTGAATCAGGGAGTGGGCCTTGTACTGGGACAGGACGCCGATACGACGGATCCCGGAATTGATACAGTTGGAAAGGGGAAAATCGATGATGCGGAACTTCCCGCCGAAGGGTACCGCAGGCTTGGCTCGCCACATGGTCATGTGTTTAAGCCGCGAGCCGCGCCCACCGGCGAGGATCAACGCCAAGGTATCCCGGGTCAGCAGACTGACGAAGCGGGGCGTCGAATCTAGGTTCATCCTGAGCCTGCCCTTGGTGGGTTGCAGCTGGAATCTGGGCCGGCCTGGCACACCGGCGGGGTCGGCAATGGTCCGTCCGGACCGCAGTGGCCAGCCCGGGAACCCAAGCTCCGGCCCGCAGCTGACGCAACGCCCCACCTGTGTGTGATGCGTGTCCACCCGGACCGGTCCCACCGGCGCCCACGAATCTTCCGAGCCCCATCTATGGTACCATCAATTTTCAGGGCTTTGTCACCCACGGAGGACGGCGTGTCCCGGAACCTGGACCAACGCTTGACGACCGCCCTAGGAAACGCTAACGGCCGCCTGTCCACTGACCTGGAGCGGGTCCTCGCGGCACGTCACCACGACCCGTTTGCCGTGCTTGGACTCCACCACGAGGACGGCCAGGAAATCGTACGCGCATTCCTGCCGGACGCTCGCGATGTGCGGATCGCCGAGACCGGCGCGCACCTCGAACGGATTCCCGAGACCGACCTGTTCGAATGGCGCGGTTCCGGCGCGCACACACCGGACCGTTACCAGCTGCGCTGGTACGATTCCCAGGGCACGGAACACGAAGCCTACGACCCCTACTGCTTTCCTCCTCTACTCGGGGATTTCGATCTCCACCTGTTCGGCGAAGGCCGCCATTGGCACGCCCACCGATTCCTCGGCGCCCACGTGCTCGCGGTGGAGGGAATTTCCGGGGTCAGATTCGCGGTCTGGGCACCGGGGGCCGAACGGGTTAGCGTGGTCGGGGATTTCAACGCCTGGGACGGGCGTCGCCATGCCATGCGCGTGCGCGGCTCCAGCGGGGTATGGGAATTGTTCTTACCCGGGTTGGGCGCCGGGCTCCTATACAAGTTCGAGATTCGCAACCGCGAGAGCGGGGCCGTGTTCCTCAAAACCGACCCCTACGGACGGCGCTTCGAACAACGCCCTGCCACTGCTTGTGCGGTCGAAAACCCGATCGACTACGGGTGGAACGACGCCGAGTGGATGCACCGGCGGCGTGAGACCGATTGGTTGCACGCTCCGATGTCGGTCTACGAGGTCCACTTGGGGTCCTGGCGCCGGCGCGACGAAGGCGGTTTTCTCAATTACCGGGACTTGGCCCACGCGCTGGTGGACCATGTCAAATCCCTGGGTTATACCCATATCGAATTATTGCCCGTCACCGAGCATCCGCTGGATGCCTCCTGGGGTTATCAGGCCACCGGCTTCTACGCGCCCACCAGCCGCCATGGGTCGCCAGACGACTTCCGCTATTTCGTGGATCGCTGCCATCAGGAAGGGATCGGCGTATTTCTGGACTGGGTGCCCGGTCATTTCCCGCGCGACACCTATGCCCTGGCCCGGTTCGACGGCAGCGCCCTCTACGAGCATGAGGATCCGCGCCGCGGCGAACACCGCGACTGGGGTACTCTGATCTTCAACTACGGTCGCAACGAGGTGCGCAACTTCCTGCTCTCTAGCGCGATGTTCTGGCTCGAGGAATTGCACATCGACGGGCTGCGAGTGGACGCGGTGGCCTCCATGTTGTACCTGGACTACTCGCGCCAACCCGGAGACTGGGTCCCGAACATCTACGGCGGAAACGAGAATCTGGAAGCGATCGAATTCCTGCGCCAACTCAATCAGGTCACCCACGGCCAGCAACCCGGCACCCTGATGATGGCCGAGGAGTCCACCGCCTGGCCTCAGGTAACCCGCCCCACCTGGGTCGGCGGCCTCGGATTTAGCATGAAGTGGAACATGGGATGGATGCACGACAGCTTGGTCTATATAAGCAAGGACCCCGTCCACCGGCACTATCACCACGATCAGCTCACTTTCGGTTTGCTGTACGCCTTTACCGAGAATTTCGTCCTGCCTTTTTCCCATGACGAGGTGGTGCACGGCAAGCGCTCCATGCTGGACAAGATGCCGGGCGACGAGTGGCAGCGGTTCGCCAACCTGCGTCTGCTCTATACTTACATGTTCACCTACCCGGGGAAAAAACTGCTGTTCATGGGCAACGAGTTCGCGCACGGCTGCGAATGGAACCACGAGCGGTCGCTAGACTGGTATCTGCTGGACTATCCCAACCATCGCGGAATCCAGCAACTGGTCCAGGACCTGAACCACCTTTACCGGCGCGAACCCAGCCTGCATCGCTACGACTTCGAACCCCGGGGCTTCCAATGGATCGACTGCCACGACGCATCCCAGTCGGTACTGAGCTACCTGCGGCTGAGTGAGCATGAACTGGTGGCCGTGGCGCTGAACTTCACGCCTGTCGTGCGTCGGGATTACCGCTTGGGCGTGCCCCATCCGGGCTACTATCGAGAGATCCACAACTCCGATTCCGAGTACTACGGAGGGAGCAACGTCGGCAACGGTGCCGGCGTGGAAGCGGAGGCGATACCCTGGATGGGACAACCCTATTCGATCCGGCTCATCCTGCCACCCCTGGCGGCGATCGTACTCAAGCCTGCAAGCGCGGCATGAACCCATGCCATGGGATCCAAGCCCGGAGGATTCCTGATACAGCCGTAGCCGTGGCACGCCCAAGAGCTACATACCGGGCGCGCACTCATCGCCGTAATCGTCGACGCGCAGAACGCCGGCGAGTGCGCAGATCTGTTGGTGTTATTCACGACTGCGACTGACGAGGTCCCACGGTGGCCGGGGGATCGCGCCACGGAACCGGTCCGGCGCGCCCGATCCACCGCCCGCCCGTGGCGCTCTAGCCGTGCCTGCTGGTACCGGCGCTGGCGGGGTCTCGCACCGGGGCCGACACACACCAACGGCTGGGTTCGCGCGCGGGCCGCGTGATCCCAGCGGGACCTTCGCCACCCTCCGCGACCCTCAGATCATGTGCCCTAGGCGAAGTCCCCGAGACGCACCGGCTGGCGCCGGGCTCCCCAGTCGCCGGGGCGCGCCTCGAACACCCCGGCGCAGGCCGTGCCGCAGGACGGGCAGCGTCCCTCCCCGGTCAAGGCCCAGCCGGTGATCACGTACCAGTCCCGGCCAATGAGTTTCGTGCCGCAACCGTGGCAATAGGTACTGCCGCCGTCCTCGTCATGGACATTGCCGGTATAGGCGTAGCGCACGCCGTTTTCCAGCGCAATAGAACGCGCCCGTTTGAGGGTAGCTTCCGGCGTGGCGGGTCGATCCAGCATCTTCCAGTCTGGATGGAACGCCGTGAAGTGCAGCGGGACATCCGCACCCAGATTCTCCACCACCCAGCGCGTCATGGCCTTCAATTCCCGGTCCGAATCGTTCTCGCCGGGAATCAACAGCGTGGTCAATTCCAACCATACGCGGGTCTCGTGCCTGAGATACATCAACGTGTCGAGCACCGGACGCAGATGACCGCCGCAAACCTTCCAGTAGAAACGCTCGGTGAACGCCTTGAGATCCACATTGGCCGCGTCAATGTGGCTGAATAGTGCGCGACGCGGGGCATCGCAGACGTATCCGGCCGTAACCGCCACTGAACGGATCCCGTATCCGCGGCACGCCTCCGCCACGGCAGTCATGTATTCCAGGAAAATCACCGGATCGTTGTAGGTGTATGCGACGCTGCGGCATCCGAGCTCCCGGGCCGCCCGCGCGAGGGTCTGCGGCGTCGCCTGATCCGCGAGGGTGTCGACCGCGCGGGATTTGCTGATATCCCAGTTCTGGCAGAACTTGCAGGCCAGATTGCAACCCGCGGTGCCGAAAGAAAGCACCGGCGTGCCGGGCAGAAAATGGTTCAAGGGTTTTTTCTCGATGGGGTCCATGCAGAAGCCGCTGGAACGCCCATACGTGGTAAGCACGACCGCCCCATCCCGGTTCGCGCGCACGAAACACAGGCCGCGCTGGCCCGCGTGCAGGCGGCAGGCCCGTGGACACACGTCGCACTGTACCCGTCCGTCGCTCAGCGCATGCCAGTAGCGCGTCGGCACCATACCGGAGGCCTCAGAGACGGGGGCGGCACGGGACATCGGGAGTCTCTCCTCGCCAGAAAACCGACTGGCGGCGGCACAATTACTATAATACTGGATAACGGTCAGTCCGGTCGCCGGGAGCGGCCCCAGACGGCCCGGCGGTAGGGAGCCCACGCAGGTGAGCCCGATGATCCGAACCCGTGCGCCGGCGGTAGCCGGCCGGTTCTACCCAAGCAACCCGCGGGAACTCCGGACCCTGGTGCGCCAGTTGCTGGCCGCGGTGCCTGGATGCGATGCCGCGCCCCCCAAGGCTCTGATCGCGCCTCACGCCGGTTATGTCTATTCCGGCCCCGTGGCAGCCTCGGCCTATGCCCGTCTCACCCGGGCCCCGAACCGGATCCGCCGAGTGGTACTCCTGGGGCCCTCCCACCAGGTTGGGTTCAGGGGGCTGGCGGCCCCTGGCACTCACCGTTACGCCACCCCTCTCGGGGAGATCCCGGTGGACCAGGGCGCGCTGGACTGTGTCTTATCCCTCCCCCAAGTGGCGGAGCGAGAACGGGCACACGCCGGGGAGCATGCCCTAGAGGTTCAGCTACCCTTCCTCCAGGAGTTGCTGGGCCCGTTTCAATTGATGCCATTCGTTGTGGGCGATGCGAGCGCCGCGGAGGTAGCCGAGGTACTGGACGTTCTGTGGGGCGGGCCGGAGACCCTCATTGTAGTCAGCTCCGATCTGAGCCACTATCACGACTATCAGACCGCGCGGCGCCTCGACACCGCGACCTCCCGGGCCATCGAGGCACTGGCGCCGGAAAAGATCCAATACGAACAGGCCTGCGGCCGCGCCCCCATCAACGGGCTGCTCACCGCGGCCCGCCAGGGGGGGCTCAAGGTGGAAACCGTCGATCAACGCAACTCCGGCGATATAGCGGGTCCATGTGACCGCGTCGTGGGGTACGGCGCCTATGCCTTCCACTGAGCCAGCGGGCCTGTCGTCCCAGGACCGGGACGCGCTATTGCGGGTCGCGCGGGAGTCCATCGCCCACGGCTTGGAATACGGCCATCCCCTCACCGTGGATCCGTTCCAATTTTCCGAACCACTGCAGGTCGCGTGCGCAACCTTCGTGACCCTCAAACAGGCCGGGCAGTTGCGCGGCTGCGTCGGCGCCCTGGAAGCCAGCCGCCCCCTGGTACAGGACGTGGCGCAAAACGCCTACGCCGCGGCGTTCCGGGACCCGCGATTTCCGGCCCTCACCGGAGATGAGGCCGCCGCGCTGCATATTCACATCGCAGTGCTGAGCAGCGCGCAGCCGCTGGAAGCACGCGATGAGGCGGATCTGCTCCGGCAACTGCGCCCGGGGATCGATGGCCTCATCCTGGAGGAGGAACATCACCGTTCCACGTTCCTACCGGCAGTCTGGGCACAGATCTCCGACCCGGCCACCTTTGTGCGGGAGTTGAAACAAAAGGCCGGACTCGCGCCTGACTACTGGTCCGACACGTTGCGGGTGTACCGCTACACCACCGAGTCGTTTCCCGTCTAGCCGCCTTCGCCCTGCAGCACCTGGAACGACCGCGCGGCCAATCCACCGTCAATTCCTGGGCCCGGCGTAACGCCCGCCCACCAAATTCGCGTCGTGATGGTGCCCGGCGAAAAATTCCCGCGCGATCCGGCGTCGTTACGATCCACGACAATCCTTGCCCCACGAGACTCAATCACAACCCTGCGACCTTCTCCACCCAAACACCCTGGGGATCGGGACGACAAGCAGCCCCCGGCCGCCGCATGTCCTCCTACACCGTTGGCGCACCATCGTTATCTCGTGCCACACTGCGGCACGACCCGCGTTTTTCGTTTGGGGGGTCTTGACGACTTTACACAGCCCCGGTAGAGTATGGTTAATTTCGCTTGTTTCGGGGCCGGCGCACCACGTCACTCAAAACTACGGTGGAGGCGCGCAGCACACCTCCACCAGTAACCGGGTAGTTTAACCGCAGCGGCTTTGTTCCAGCCCCCCCGGCGATACCCGAGTAGCGACCCATCACCCGCCGGACCCGATCGACAGACCGGCGCACGCGCCACCCCCCCGCAGAATCAGGCAAGGACGCCGCCGAGCAAGCCGCGGCAGGAATTTCCGCGACGTACGGCGGCTTCCAAGGCGTTGCGGGGTTTGGACAGGCTTATGAGGGGGATCCGGAGTGGCCGCCTCGATCCCGATTCCTGCAGAGGTCGCACCAAATGGATACTAAAATTTCGGTACTGGCCGCGGCCCTATGCGCCGTGACGATCGCCGCATCGTCACCGGCACAGGCCGCGCTCTACAACTTTCAGAACATCGACGTTCCGTTCAGTGGCGCCCATAACTCCGCCGCCACCGCCATCAACGATAGCGGGCAGATCGTAGGCTACTACTTCGACACGGCGGGCAATGAGCTCGGCTTCCTAGACGACCACGGGACCTTCAGCGTAGTCAACGATCCGTTGGCAGTGGGCGATACGCGCGCCTACGGCATCAACAATAACGGACAAATCGTCGGCCATTATTATGACGCGACCGGTGGACGGCACGGCTTCCTCGATACCGCTGGCTCTTATACGACGCTGGACTACCCTGCCGCGCAATGGACCTTCGCGCGCGGCATCAACGGAACGGGCAACGCGATCGTGGGGTTCTACTATGCCTCATTCCAGAACCACGCGTTCCTGTACGACGGCAGCAACTTCACCTCGTTAGGCGATCCCAGTTGGAATGCCAGCGCAAGCTACGCCTGGGGTGCCAACGACGCCGGCCAGATCGTGGGCTATTACGTCGGCACCGGCGGCCAGAATTTCGGTTTCGTGGACACGGGCGGTACCTACACGACTCTGCAGGTTCCCGGGGCGACCGATACCTACGCCCGGGGCATCACCAACACCGGCCTGATCGTCGGCAATTACCGGACGGGCTCGGGTACCTACGGCTTTCTCTATGACAGCAAAGCCAACAGTTACACTACCATCAGCGATCCAAACGGCGTGGGTTTCACCACCGCCCTGGGCATCAACGGCAACGGCCAGATCGTCGGTTATTACCAGGACGGCAGCGCTGTGCATGGCTTCCTCGCGACCCCGGTACCGCTGCCGGGCAGCGCCCAGTTAATGGGCACGGGTCTGCTGGGCTTGCTGGGCTGGCAACGGCGCAACGCGGCTCGACCGCGGGCCACGGGGAGCGCAACGCCCCGTGCCGCGCGCCCATGAAACGGGATCGTTCCCCAGCGCGCCGGCGCGCGGCGTAGGCGGCAACGCCGGTACGGTCTGACGGCTGGACGGCGCCGAACCGAGCTACCCGGCCATGTCTCCGAACACCGAAGCGGCTGTCACTGGCGATCGGCGATTGGGAACGCGCCTAACGACACTCCCCCCGCGAGCCATCGGCACACACCCGGCCATCAGTCCAGATCGCCTGATCGAGGCGCGCGCCCGCGAGTTTCGCCCCCTGAATCCGGGCGCCGCGCAGATCCGCATATCCCAGATTGGCGTGACTCAGGTCAGTGTCCCGCAGGTCCGCCCCCCCAAGACCCGCCCCCAGCAACTGTGCATAGCTGAGATCGGCGTTGTGCAGATCGGCAGTCCCGAGGCTCGCATAGGCGAGGTTGGTTCCGAACAGATTGGCCCCCGCCAGATCCACGCCGCGTAGATTTGCGCTGCGCAGGTTCGCCCGGGTGAGGTCAACGCGAGCCAAATGCAGTCCTTCAAGGCTGCAATAGCTCCAATCTACTCCGGGCGCCGGCGGCGCGCTGCATTTGGGACTTGAAACGGCGGGCCGTGACGCGTAACGGTGAGCCAGAACGGACAACACACCCAGCGCCAACACGACTAAGACCAATACGAAGCGGTAGGAACTCCCTCTTGGGTACCCCTCGCGCAGGGTGCGGGTCTTCAAGCTGCGATGGCGCACCATCCAGTCCGGTTCCGGCTGACGCCGTTCCACGCCGCGCCGTTCCGGGGCCTCGAAGCCGTGGCCCCGGGCGCCGCGACGATCCTCGTCCCGGCGCTCGTCCTCCCGTAACCGGGCCGCCATCAGCCGTTGGCGGGCCTCTTCGTCGCCCTCCGCTTGACGGACCAGCTCCGGCGTCAATTCCGCGTGGTCGCGGATGGGCGCCCAGTACATGCGGTCGAGGCTGACCTCGTCGTTATCCTGAAGCCGGCCTACCAGTACATAGCGCCGAATAAGGCTCGCCGGAAACGGGCCGTGGACCTCGCCGCCGCGGCGCGTAAACCAGAGCTGACGGGATGGACGCGGTTCCTGTGTATCCTCGGTCATATCGTCAAGTAATGCAGGAACCGTGCCGAAGCAGTGGTCAACCTCCGTATTCAGGGCACCGCACACCACATGGAAATCACGCGTCCCTCCGCCGCTGCATCTCAGCTACCCTCCGCCAGCGGCGCCTGGACCCGCTCGCTGCAACTGGGACAGCTGCTCGCCGCCACCGTGGTGACGACGTCCGAGTCCGGACCCCATCCTCTGCTGCTGCGCATTGCGGGACGGCTGATATATGCTCAAAGCCCCACCCCACTGCCCCAACTGAAACCGGGGCAGGTCTTGCAGCTGCGGGTGGAATCCTTGGGGACACTCCCGGTCCTGAAACTCGTGGAAGAAGGCTCCCGCGGCGATCCCGTCGGCTCCGCCCTGCGTGCGCTGCTGCCCCGCCAGGGCAATCTGGAACCCCTGTTGGCCACTTGGTCGACTATGGCCCGAGGCGCCGAAAATTTGGCGCTCGCTCCGAGCTCGCTCCAGCGTCTGGTCCGGGAACTCTTCGGCCGGCTGGCCGATGAGCGCCAGATCATAACAGCGGACGGCCTGCGGCGGGCGCTGGGGGATTCGGGGCTGTTCCTGGAATCGCGGCTGCTCCAGGCCACCGGTGACGGCACCCCTGCGGGGGACCTCAAAGCCAGTCTCCTGCGCCTGCTGGCGATCCTCACCCGGACCTCGCCAAACCCGCAGGGCACGCCGAGCCGGGTGGGGTCGGGCGCCGGACCGGATACCGCGACCGGCAACGCCACCACCTCCCAAGACGCGGCGGCACGCGGGCTACTGGCCAGCGTGGCGGCGGACAACGCTCCGGTCAACAACCTCCGGGGAGAGGCGGAAGGGGCGCTGGCACGGATCCAACTCCATCAACTCGCCGCCCTGCCCCGGGCCGACGGCACGACCCAGTGGCTGTTCCACCTCCCGGTACGGCAAGGCGATCAGGCCCACCTGTTGGAACTGCAGGTGAACCGCGAGGGGACGCAGCGCGACGGCGGCGGCACGACCGGTCCACGCTGGTCCGTGCTGCTGCACCTCGATCTGCCGCAACTCGGCCCGGTGCACGCCCGCATCGAACTCCGCGGCGAACAGGTGAACACGCGGCTGTGGGCGGAACGTCCGGCGACCTTTCACCGTTTGCAACACTTCCTCCCCCGCCTTCAGGACGGATTGGCGCGGGCGGGCCTGGAGGTCACGGGCCTCGCCTGCCAGTGTGGCCGCGGCCCCCGGCCCACCGCGGCCTATCCGGACGCTCCGGTACTGGATCTCAAGGCATGAACGGGGATCGGGAAGTGGCGCCTGCCCTCGCCGTGGCATTGCACTACGACGGCCACGACGCGCCCCGGGTGACCGCTACCGGACACGGTCCGGTGGCGGAACGGATCCAGGCCATCGCCCGGGAGCACGGAATCCCCTTGCATGAGGACCCGCAGTTGGCGGAACTGCTGGCCCAGATCCCGCTGGGAGACGAGATCCCGCAAGCCCTCTACCTCGCAGTGGCGGAGGTCATTGCCTTCGCCTACTTCGTCTCGGACCGTACGCCCCCGGATCGGACCTGCGACCCCGCGCCCGGGGTCTGACTGCGCCGCGTCCCGCCCTCCCGGGGCCAACTGCCTGTGTCCGACTCAAGAAATCCACCAAACGGGCGAAAAGACTGCCACTGGTTCACCATCCTTGCCTACCGGAATCCGCGTGCCCGGCTGGCCGCGGCCGATCCAGTAGCCGCGGGGATGCAGCAGCCCGCCCGGCGCGCGACCGGCCGCCATACAGGAAGACCCGACGTGACCCGGGACCTCGCACACATTAAACGGATGCGGATCCTGATCGCGGATGAGGCACCGACGCGCTTGGCCGCAGCGTTGAGCCGAGCCGGCTTCCCGAACGTCACCACCGCCCGCACTGCCGGGAAAACCCTGGACCAATTACGCAGTCGCGAACATAGTCTGCACGGAACCGTCGACGCCGTGCTCATCGGAGTCCGCCTCACGGATCTCGACGGCGCGGGCCTGTGCCGCACCCTGCGCGCCTATCGGGAGTGGCGTTCGATCCCCATCATCCTAGTCACCGATCCCGCTGAGAGCGCCGGCGAGACCCTCCATGCCGCGGATCATGCCGGCGCCGACGACGTGCTTTTCACTCCGATCCGGCTGAGCGAACTGTTCTCGCGACTACTGTGGGCCCTCTCCCTCAAGCAGGAACGGGACCTGCGCCACCGCCGCGAACGCGCCCTGATGGAGGAGCTTGCCGAACGCAAGATCATGGAAGCGCGCCTGGAGTTTCTCCTGGACCACGATGCCCTGACCGGAATAGCCAACCGGCGTGGGCTGGAACAGGCGCTCGAACAGGCCGTACTCGACGCGCGTTACCAGCGGCGCAACGCCGCGCTGCTCTACCTCGACCTGGACCAGTTCAAGGTCATCAACGACACCGAGGGCCACGACGCCGGTGACCGCCTGCTGGTGGAAGTGGTGGCGGTGCTGCGCGGCCAGCTGCGTCCCTCTGATTTGATATCGCGCATCGGTTCCGACGATTTCGGAGTCCTGTTGCGGGATACGGACCAAGTGGCCGCGCGCGCCAGCGCCGAACGCCTGCGACACACCCTGGACCAGTTCGCATTCGCCACCCGCGCCCGCCGCTACCATATCAGCGCGAGCATTGGGGTAGCGATGGTGGAATCCGACCGCATCGTCAGCACCGGGCAAATCCTCGGGCGCGCCGATCAGGCGTGTTTCATCGCCAAAAGCAGCGGACGTAACCGGGTACATGTATACCAAGCGGATGACCGCAGCACGCTGCACCAGTTGCGCAGCGACGCCTACTGGGTCCCGTTGATCCGCGACGCACTGGCCAACCAAGGCTTCCAGCTGATGTTCCAGCCGGTGCAGGACCTGCGGGACGGGACCATCAACCACTACGAGGTGCTGCTGCGCATGGAGGGAAAACGCGGCGAACTGCTGTCCCCTACGGAGTTCGTGACGGTGGCGGAAAGGATGGGTCTGATCGGTGACATCGACCGCTGGGTCCTGAATCAGGCCACCGAACTGCTGCGCACCCTGCCCGAGTCCATATCCCTGCACATCAATCTGTCCGGACACGCCTTCGTGAACCCGTCGCTGCTCACCCTAGTGCGCCAGCGACTGCGGGAGACCGGGGTCCAGGCGCAGCGCCTGACTTTTGAAATCACCGAGACCGCTGCCATCGCCGATCCCGGCCGCACCCGGCAGACAATGCAGCGCCTGCGCGCCCTGGGCTGCCGCTTCGCCCTCGACGACTTCGGCTCCGGGTTCAACTCCTACTCCCACCTCAAGCAGTTTCCAGTGGACATGGTGAAGATCGACGGCGCGTTCGTCAGCAACCTCATCTCCGACCCGGTGGACCGCGTGCTGGTGGAATCCATGGTAGCGGTGGCTCACACCCTGGGTAAGCAGACGGTGGCGGAGTTCGTAGAAAACCAAGCGACGCTGGAATTGCTCAAACAGCTCGGGGTCGATTACGCCCAGGGCTATTTCATCGGGGAACCGGCACGGGAGCTGGTGGTCAACGGCTGAGGTAGTGAACAAGAAGCCGGGGTGGTAACGGCCATCGACACGCCGCCTGCGTCCGGCAGGGAACAGACTCCGACAGGAGCTGTGGACTAGCTCGCCTTGTCCACCCGGTGCAGCGTCGCAATAAGTTCGGCCTCGGCACGAACCAGGCCGCAGGTCTTAACCAGTTCGCCGACCCCGGCACCGTGGTGCACCATGCGGATCGCCTGCGCGTAGGAGCGCTCGCCCGGATCGCGCAGTTCCAGTCGCTCCAGCTTGTCTTCCAGCCGTCGCAGTTGCCGCTCCACCTCATTCTGACGCTGATCCACCCCGATGGCGCCGGCGCACAGTGATTCGATATCGGCGCGCAGCCCGCGCACGACCTCGGCCTGTTGCCGGGCACGCCGCGCGGATACCGCCAGCGCCCCAGCCAGCACCAGCATCAACAGCCCGGCGAGCCCGAGGGGGGCATAGGTCCACAGGATCGCGGTCACGATCCGTCGCCTTCATGCATAGTCGTCCACCTTGGGTCGGTCGTCGTCATCGGGGCTGTGATCCTCCGGCTTACGTTTCTCCGGTTTGCGTGGCGGTGTCGGTGCCTGTCGACGCGGACCAGGGCCATCCCCAGGCCGCGTGGGAAAGACGGGAGGCAGCGGATTGATGTCGCCGGTCTTCGTCATGATCCATTTCCCTGCCATGCGGGCATCCCGGCCCACACTCAACTGCGGCGTGCCGCGCCGCACACCACGGAATGAAGGTCGCCTATCCGGTGGCCACCTCGTTCCATTCTTCCTCGGTCAACAGCTTGTTCAGGTCCACCAGAATCAGCAACTCGCCGTCCCGGCTGGCAACGCCCTGGATGAACTGCGCGCCTTCGTCGGTCCCTACGTTGGGCGCTGCTTCCACTTCGCTCGTGGGCAGGTCCACCACCTCCGAGACCCGATCCACCAGGATCCCCACCACTTGACCACCCACCCCTTCGATGATCACGATGCGTGTGGCGTCGTCCACTTCCCGCGTGGGCAACCCGAAACGCTTGCGGGTATCGACCACCGTCACCACGTTGCCGCGCAGGTTGATGATACCGAGCACGTAATCCGGTGCCCCCGGTACCGGGGCGATTTCCGTGTACCGCAGGACTTCCTGTACCTGCATCACCTGGATACCATAGGTTTCCTGACCCAGGTGAAAGGTCACCCACCGCACCACGGACCCAGTGACACCCTGTGCTACCTGATTCATGTCGTCCCCTCGATCGCTCGACCCGGCACCGGAATCGGGACTGTCCGCCAATTTTTTGTCATACGAGCGCCGGAACCCACTATCTGCCAGTAGACAAAGCAGGATTTGTGCCAACGCTCCGGATACTGGGGACTACCGTGGCCGTGGCCCCGGGCGTCTCGGCCACCAATAGATCCCGAAGCAGGCCCCGGTAGGCCTCCACCCCACGCGCCCGCGGCTGCGACACCGACAGGGGCACCCCCGCCCGGCTGGCTTCCCGGAACTGGGTGTCCACGGGCACCACGCCGGACCAAACCTGTTCGGGATAGCGCTCGCGCATCAGCCGCAGACTCTCGATCGAGGCCCGGGTGCGACGATCGAACAGCGTGGGGACGATCAGGGCGGGAAGCGTCCGCGCCCGCGCCCGGTTGACCATGGCCAGGGTACGCATCATGCGGTCCAGCCCCTGCAACGCCAGATATTCGCTCTGCACCGGCACGATGACCCGCTGACAGGCCGCCAGGGCATTGACCATCAGGATCCCCAGCATCGGCGGACAATCGATCAACACGTGGTCGAAGGCGCTCGCCAGACCCTCCAGGGCGCGGGCTACTACCAGCCCCATGCCCTCCCGTGCTCCAAACTGGCGGTCCAGGGTGGCAAGGGCGGTGGCCCCGGGCAACAACGAGAGTCCCTCACAGCGAGTGGGGACGATCCAGGACTCCGCCGCCTCTGGCGCGTTGCGGATCACCCCCTGGAACAGTTGGTAAACCCCCTGGTCGGCGCCCTCCGGATCCTGCCCCAGATAACTGGTGAGGGACCCATGAGGGTCGAGATCCACCAGCAAGGTCCGATGACCGGCCGCTGCCAGCAGTCCGCCCAGCGAAATGACCGTGGTGGTCTTACCCACCCCGCCCTTCTGGTTGGCAGACGCCCAGATCCGCATCATGGCCCCTTACCGCCGGGGGGCGGCCCGTGGACCGGCCCCGGTACAACGCCCGAGCCCTCGGACTTATGGCGGGAGGGTCCAGACGCCGGCTCGAGGTCCTTGAGAGTCGATGAATCAAACAGGGTGCGGGTGTCGGTCCCCGCCAGCACCACCAACACCACCCGGCGGTTTTTGCTGCGCCCTTCGGGGGTGCTGTTCGAGGCCACCGGGCGGTATTGGCCATAACCGATGGCGGCCATGCGGTGGGGTGCCATGCCGTCTTTCATGAACAGGTGCACCACGCTGGCGGCGCGCGCCGCGGAGAGTTCCCAGTTGGACGGGAAAGCGACGGTATTGATAGGCACGTTGTCGGTAAACCCCTCCACGTGGATGGCGTTCGGAAACGGTTTCAGGATTTCCGCCAGTTTGTAGAGTACCGGGATCGCGGGTGCCGCCAGGGCAGCGCTGCCGCTCGGGAACAGGATGTTGGTCTTGATCTCCACCTCCACCCAGAACGCGTGGCGTCGCACCTTGATCAGACCCGCCTTGACCAGGGGCGCAAGGTCCCGTTCGATGGCGGCCGCGATCCGTTTGAGGGACGCGGGACCCGCACCCTTGGGCGCATCGCCCAGAGCGCCCTTGAGCCCCGGGCTACCGGGAGGTGGCGGCGCCGTAACGGGCGGCGCAGCGACCGGCTGCTCGCTCCCCAGCGGATTGACTGGGGGGAGACTAACCGGCGGGGTCATGGGCGCGGACAGAACGGCGGGCTTTTGCATCAACTGGTCCTGGGCGTTAAGCGGCGCCTTGGCGATGTGTCCTACCTGGACCGGCTCCATGGAGCGCGGCGTGGAACGGAAGGCCGCCACCAGGGCATCCGACAGCACCCGGTATTTCCCTTCGTTGATGGACGAGATGGAGTACATGACCACGAAGAAGGCAAACAACAGCGTGATGAAATCGGCGTAGGAAACCAGCCAACGTTCCAGGTTCTCGTGTTCTTCGTGTTTCTGTTTGCGTGCCATGATGCCGATCGGACCGGATCCGTCCTCGATGCTGATTTGCCGGCGCTCACGCGCCGTGGTTCCACGCTACGGCACAGCGCCGCTCAATGCAGATAACCCTGCAGCTTGGTTTCGATGTTGCGGGGATTTTCACCCTCCGCGATGGCGATGATCCCCTCGATGACCATTTCCCGGAACTGCGCCTCCTTCTGGACCAGACTCTTGAGCTTGTTGGCAATGGGCAGCAGGAACAGATTCGCCATCCCGACACCATAGATGGTCGCAACAAATGCGACCGCGATACCCTCGCCCAGCTTCGACGGGTCGGCAAGATTCTGCATGACATGGATCAGCCCCATCACCGCGCCGATGATACCGACGGTGGGACTGTAGCCGCCCATGGCCTCATATACCTTGGCTGCCTGCAGGCTGGTGTGCTCCTTGGCGCCGAGTTCCACCTCCAGGATTCCGCGGATCGCGTCCGGCTCGCTGCCATCCACCAGGAGCTGGAGTCCCTTGCGCGCGAAAAGATCCTCTTCGGTCTCCGCCATGCTCTCGAGACCCAGGAGGCCCTCCTTGCGGGCGATGTTGCTCCAGCCCACGATCTTCTCGATGGTGGCCTGGGGCGCTTGGCGCGGTGGCAGGAAGACCCATATCACCATCTTCAGGGCGCGCACGAAGGTCGGCAACGGCGTCTGCAACATGGCCGCCCCGGTGGTGCCGCCACCGACGACGATGAAGGCGGTGAGTTGGAGGAGCGAGGCGATATGCCCGCCCTCCATCAGATTCCCGCCCAGGATCGACCCCAGGGCCAATACAATGCCGATAATGGAGAGAAGATCCATCGCCTAGAACTGCCGGGCGAGACCCGCCCCGAGCTCGTCGAGACTCAGAATCCGGTCCGCGAGACCCGCGCTCGCCACTGCCTGAGGCATGCCATAGACCACGCAGCTTGCCTCGTCCTGGGCCCACACGGTGGATCCAGTCTCCTTCAGCAGCCGCGCACCTTCGCGCCCATCGGAACCCATGCCGGTGAGGATGATCGCCAGCACCCGGCCTGGATAGGCCCGCGCCAGCGACGCGAAGGAGACGTCCACCGATGGCCGGTACATGACATCCGGCCGGCTCTCAACCACCCGCACCCGCAGCCCGGTATCGTGACGCTCCACCAGCATCTGCCGCCCACCCGGGGCCAGGTACGCGGTACCACCCTCCACCGGATCCCCGTCCGCCGCCTCCTTCACGTGTATCTTGCAGAGCTGATCAAGGCGCTCGGCAAACGGCCCGGTGAAACTGGCGGGCATGTGCTGGACGAGAAACAACGGAATCGGGCAATCCCCGGGTAATGTCGGCAACAGGCGTTGCAGGGCGGCAGGACCCCCAGTGGAGGTACCGATCACCAGCACCTGGTAAACACCGGTACGCCGGGCCGGGGCCGGGACCGGCGCCACAACCCGCGCCAGCGGGGCCGGAACCGGTGCCGGCGGCGGCGTGACGGCGCGGGCACGCATCGGGTTCCGGCCCAAGGCGATGACCCGTGCCCGCAGCATCCGGTTGGCGTCCTCGCGGTTGCGCGCGATGTCCTCCAGGCGCTTGGGCAGGAAATCCAGGGCACCGGCATCCAGTGCGTCGAGGGTGGCCTTGGCACCTTCATAGGTCAGGGACGAAAACATCAGGATCGGCGTCGGCTGGGATGACATGATCCGGCGCACCGCGCTGATCCCGTCCATCACTGGCATCTCGATGTCCATGGTAATCACGTCCGGACGCAACTCGGTGACCTTCTGGATTGCGTCCTGCCCGTTGTGGGCGGTACCGACCACCTGGATATTCGGATCACCGCTCAAAATCTCGCATACCCGCCGGCGGAAGAACCCGGAATCGTCCACCACCAGGGCGCGCACGGGTGCGCGCGCCCGCGGCACCGAACCGGCGACCGTGGAATGCGGGTTGTCCGCCTTGATGCCGGTGTCGCTCATATCGCCGGGTTTCTCGTTCGTCATATCGTTAGCGGCGGCGGGCGTAGGCCTTTAGCAGGCTGGGCACGTCCAGGACCAGCGCGATCTTCCCATCGCCGGTGATGGTCGCGCCGGCGAGCCCGGGAACGCCCTGCACCAGGGCGCCCAAGGGCTTGATGACCACCTCTTCCTGACCCACCAGCCGATCTACCACGAAGCCGATGCGTTGATTCCCAACGTGCACCACGACCACTGCGTGTGCCTCCCGGCTGTCGCACGGCGCGCCCTCCCCCACCACCAGCCAGCGGCGCAGGAAAAACAGCGGGAGCGCCTTGTTCCGCACCATGATCACCTCTTGCCCGTCCACCACGTTGGTGCGCTTGGTATCCAGATCGAAGATCTCACTGACGCTCCCGAGGGGCAGGGCGAAGATCTGGTGCCCGAGCACAACCATAAGCGTGGGCAAAATCGCCAGGGTAAGGGGAACGCGGATATGCAGAGTGGTGCCGGCGCCTTTGGCTGAATCGATCGCGATGCTGCCATTGAGCTGCGCAATCCGGGTCTTGACCACGTCCATTCCGACCCCACGCCCTGAGATGTCGGAGATCTCTGCCTTGGTGGAGAATCCCGGTGCGAAGATCAGATTGAAGGCATCCTCGTCACTCAGCCGCACGGACGCCTCCTCATCCAACAGGCCTTTTTCCACCGCCTTGCGGCGTAGTTGGGCCGGATCCATGCCCGCGCCATCATCCTCGATGGTGAGCAGGATGTGGTCCCCCTCCTGGGCCGCGCTCAACACCACGGTCCCGACCCGCGGCTTGCCCGCGGCCTCACGCACTTCCGGAGATTCAATCCCGTGATCCACGGCGTTGCGCACCAAGTGCACCAGCGGGTCCGCCAAGGCCTCCACCAGATTCTTATCGAGATCCGTCTCCTCGCCCATCATTTCCAGCCGGACTTCCTTTTTCAGCGTACGCGCCAAGTCACGAACCACCCGTGGAAAACGCCCGAATACCTTCTTGACTGGTTGCATGCGGGTCTTCATGACTGCGGCCTGGAGATCCGAGGTTACCAAGCCGAGATTGGACACCGCTTTGGCCATCGCTCCGTCCGGGATGGTAGCCTTGAGGGTCTCGAGGCGATTGCGCACCAGCACCAGCTCGCCCACCAAATTCATGATGATGTCGAGACGGCGCGTATCCACCCGCACAGTGTTCTCGGAGTTCGCTGCGGCGGAAGCTCCCGCCGCGGGACCTCCGCTCTCAGCGCCCGGCGCCGCCGGGCCGGGCGCCGTCACAACGGGAGGCACGTCTACCGCGACCGGTACCGGCTCGGGGAGATCAACCGGGTCCACCATGCCCGGGGCGCCCCCTGCACCGTAAAGCTGGTCCAACAGAGAATCGAATTCGTGATCGGTGATCCCATCGTCGCCGGCACCCACAGCGGCGGGGATCTCCTGCGCGGTGCTGGCGGTGCTGGCACCGCTATCCGCATGAAGCTCATCCAGGAGCGCCTCGAACTCATCGTCGGTGATGGTATCGTCGCCAGCACCAGGCCCTCCGCCCGCGGGCTGTGCACCGCCCAAGGCGTCGCGGATCATCTCGAACTCCGCGTCCGGTGCGGACTCGGGAGCGGGCTTGGCCTTGGAGCTGGGCTTGGTCTTGGGCTTGGGGTCAGCTTTAGGAGCAGGCGTGGCTTTGGGGGCAGCCGGCGCAGGCGCGGCACTTGTCAACGCGACCAGCTCCTGCAGCAGGCCGGATCCCGCAGGCGTCAGTGACTGTCCCGCCCGCAGCTGCCGGAACATGGCGTTCACCACGTCGAGTACCCGGAGCACCGTATCCATCAGGGGCGCATCCACTGCGCGCTTGCCCTGCCGCAGCAGATTGAACACATCCTCGGCGCGGTGGCACACCTCCACCAGGGGGGTCAGGCTGAGAAAGCCGGCGCCGCCCTTGACGGTATGAAAGCCGCGGAATACGGCATTGAGCAGCTCGGTATCGTGCGGGCGCTGCTCCAGTTCCACGAGCTGCTCGCCGAGCTGCTCCAGGAGTTCACCCGCCTCAACCAAAAAATCCTGCAGGATGTCGTCGTCAGTATCCGGCATGCTGGTATCTCACCGCTCCGCGGATTGACGCGCTGCCGTGCGCGCCGCACGCCACGGGCGACTGCCGAGAGCGGCCGACACCAACGTGAGATGAGTGGAGGCCACCAGCCCGCATTCTCACCGTTCTCCCACCGTGGTCACCGATGTACGCGCCGCGACGATGTATTCACGACGGCGTCGACACCGCGCGCTCCGCCACAGCGACGCCCGCGCAATGAACACCGGTGCGAAAGCCCGGTTAGAATCCGAGGCTGGACAGCAGATCATCGACGTCGTCCTGCCCCGATACCACGCTGGAATCCTCCCGCCCGGGAATCACCGGACCGCCCTCGTACGCGGCCGCCGGCGCGTGCCCGTCGTGCCGATCGCCGGAAATGCGGATCAGATGCACCAAGTGGCTCTCCACCTCGTGAACCAACCCAATGACGCGCCGGATGATCTGCCCCGAAAGGTCCTGAAACTCCTGGGCCATCAGCACTTCGGTCAGGTCGGACCGGGTGTGTCCCATCTCCCGGCCGGTTCGATTCAGGAATTCCTGCAGATCCCCGGTAAGCGTCCGGACCTCCTCCGCACCCAGCTCCTGGCGCTGGAACCGTTCCCAACGCTCGCTGAAACCACAGGCCAGCTGCTCGAGCTCACTGACCACCGGGATGCGCCGTTCCACCGCAGTCAACGTCCGGTGCGCGGCCTGCTCGGTCATGGATATCACATAGTTGAGCCGGTCCTTGGCGTCAGGCATCTCATGCGTCGCGATAGCGGCCAGGCGCGCATCGGTCCGGAAGCTGTTCAACGACTCGTGCAACTGGCGAGTCAGCTTGCCCAATTCCTCGTACAGGGTATCGCCGCGCTGACGCGTCAGATCCTCGAGCAGGCCCGGGACCGCCAACTCGTCTCCGGTTTCCAGCCGTGTCACGAGTTCGCGGGCGGTATCGAGGAGGCGGTTGTTTTTCGAGGTACCCTTACTGGCCATCCCGGCTTTCCCCCGTCTACGCACCCGCTTGCAGGCGCTCGAAGACCTTGTCGATCTTTTCCTTGAGTGTGACGGCGTTGAAGGGTTTCACGATATACCCGTTCACGCCCGCACCAGCCGCTTCCACAATCTGGTCACGCTTCGCCTCTGCCGTGACCATCAGTACCGGGAGCTTCGCCAGCTTCGGGTCCCCACGCACGGCCTTGAGCAGGTCGAGGCCCGTCATACCGGGCATATTCCAGTCCGTAATCAGAAAATCGAACTTTCCGGACTGCAGGACCGGCAAGGCCGTCTTCCCGTCGTCCGCCTCAGTGGTATTGTCGAAGCCCAAGTCGCGCAGAAGGTTTTTGATGATCCTGCGCATCGTGGAAAAATCGTCCACAATGAGAATCTTCATGTCCTTATTCAACATGATCTCCACTCCGGACCGAGTCCGCCCCGTGCCGCTCCAACGCGCATCGCCGACCCCATGGCCACCGTGGCTACTGCTGATCGGAAAGCCAACTGCCCATCCGTCCGCGCAGCCGCAACAGTGCTTGGCCGTGGATCTGGCACACCCGCGATTCGCTGACACCCAGGACCTCACCGATCTCCCTCAGGTTGAGCTCCTCG
The DNA here is from genome assembly GCA_002255365.1 of Chromatiales bacterium 21-64-14. Classification (NCBI taxonomy): domain Bacteria; kingdom Pseudomonadati; phylum Pseudomonadota; class Gammaproteobacteria; order Chromatiales; species Chromatiales bacterium 21-64-14. The sequence goes on along the minus strand of NCBI01000006.1, from coordinate 99,256 downwards.
TCGTAATAGAGCGCCATGACCAGCCGCTCGCGCTCCGGTAGCGTCGCGATGGATTCCGCCAGGGCGCGTTTGAAATCCTGCTGTTGCAAAAAATCCACCGGACTGGAACCGCCTTCGCCGATTCCGTCCTCCGGTTCGTCCCCCGCCCCCTCCAGGTCGTCAAAACTGAACAGCCGGCAACCGGTGGCATCCATCAGGATCTGGTGATATTCCTGCAAGGAGATGTCCATGGCCTCGGCAACCTCCTTGTCACGGGCGTCCCGGCCATTGGTGTTCTCTATCTTCCGGACCACTTCCGCCACCATGCGCGCCTTGCGGTGGACGGAACGCGGTGTCCAGTCGGTCTTGCGGATCTCGTCCAGCATGGAACCTCGGATCCGGATCCCGGCGTAAGTCTCAAAGCTCGCCCCCTGGGAGGGATCATAATTCCGGGCAGCCTCCAGCAGCCCGATCATGCCTGCCTGGATCAGGTCCTCGGCCTGAACACTGGGCGGCAGCCGGCTGATTAGGTGATAGGCGATCCGCTTGACCAGCGGTGCGTACCGGTTGACCAGCCCCTCCTGTGCGTTGTCCGTTGTAGTCGCGTACATGGCAAGTCCGTTCATGGCAGCAGCTCCCTGTCGTTGCAGCCGGAACGGATCAGACGCTCGACGAAGAATTCCAGATGTCCGCCTGCGACCGTCGGTACCGGCCATTTATCGGCCTTTTGTGCCAAATTCTTGAATGCCTGGGCAGCACGGCTGCGGGGGTAGGCATCGACCACCGCGCGTTGCTTCTGGACCGCCCGGCGCAGGAATTCGTCGTGGGGCACCGCCCCCATGAAGTCCAGCGTGACATCCAGAAAGCGGTTGGTAACCCGGGAGATCTTGGTAAACAGATCGCGGCCCTCCTGCACGCTGCGGACCATATTGGCCAACACGTGAAACCGCGGGATCCCGTACTCCCGGCTGAGCAGCTTAATCAGGGCGTAGGCATCGGTAATCGAGGCGGGCTCGTCGCATACTACGACGATCACCTCCTGGGCTGCCCGGGTAAAACTGACCACGCTCTCGGCGATCCCGGCCGCGGTATCGATCAGGAGCACATCGAGGCTGTAGCTCAATTCGCTGAAGGCGTGGATGAGTCCGGCGTGTTGGACCTGGCTCAACTCGGTCATGTACTTCACCCCCGAGGTCGCAGGGATGATGCGAATGCCCGCCGGCCCCCGCACGATGACCTCCTCAAGGGTCCGGTGTCCCTCCAGCACGTGGGACAAATTGCAGGTGGGCTGTAAACCGAGGAGCACGTCCACGTTGGCCAGTCCCAGATCGGCATCCAGCAACATCACCTCGCGCCCGGCGTTGCTCATCGCGACCGCCAGATTGACCGATACATTGGTCTTCCCGACCCCGCCCTTGCCGCTGGTCACCGCCACTACCTGCACCGGTCGCGGGACGTTCATACGCCGCAGGCCCGCCGCTTGGTCCACCTTCACCTCAGACGTGAGCATTCGCTGCCATCCCCTCCGTCGCGTAGACCAAATCCTGTGGTTCCACTTGTGGTGCCGCGTTCTCCATGAGTTTCGCGCACCGCGCCACCAGTACTGCCGCCCGCGCCGGGTGAAGATCTTCGGGGACCCGCTGACCGTCTCCGACATAGGCCAGAGGCAAGCGGTGCTGAACCGCAGCGGACAGGGCGTCCCCGAGACTGGTGGTCTCGTCGACCTTGGTAAGGATTCCGCCGGTCAGCGGGACCCCGCGGAACGCACGCACCACCTCGTCCAGGACCGCTCGCTGAGCCGTCGCCGACAGCACCAGATAGGTCTGAATCCGCGGGTCACCGCCGTGCAGGGTAGTAAACTGCTCCGAGAGCCGGACATCCCGCTGGCTCATGCCCGCAGTGTCAACCAGCACCAAGCGTCGGTCGCGCAATTCGTCCAGGATCCCGTGCAATTCGTTCTCGTCGGCGGCGGCGTACACCGGTGCCCCGAGGATCCGGCCGTAGGCGCGCAACTGCTCCTGGGCGCCGATCCGGTAGCTGTCGGTGGTGACCAGGGCCACGTGCCGCTGGCCGTGACGCAATACGAAGTGGGCGGCCAGCTTGGCCACCATGGTGGTCTTACCCACTCCCGTGGGCCCCACCAGGGCAATCGTCCCGCCCTTCGTCAAAATATCGTCACCCAAAACGGGTACCCGCCGGCACAACACCTCCAGGGCATGTCGCCAGGCGTGTCTGAAGTCCATCCCCTCAGCCACCTCTCGGGCCAGATCCTGGGCCAGGGCCGGGCCGAAACCCAACTCCCCGAGCCGCTTGAGCAGACGGGCCCGAACCGGCTGGCGGCGGGCCAATTCGCCCCAAGCGAGACTCGAAAGCTGGTCCTCCAGCAAATCCCGTAGGAACCGCAGCTCCCGCTGCATTTCCACCAGGGTGGGTTCCTGGGACCAGATGTTGGTCGCCGGGCTGGTGGCGTGCGCTCGCTCACCGGGCGCATCCTGCCCTGGCTCCGCTTTCGATCCCGCACCATACCCAGCGTCCCCTGCGGGCTCTCCGTCGGTCGGAAGCCCTCCCCCCATGGACCTTGCAACGGTTTGATCTAAAAGTGTTTCGTCGTAGTCCACGGCCGCGATGACCTCCACACCCCCCTTTACTTGACGGTTGGAGAGGATCACCGCCTCCGGGCCTTGCTCATCGCGGACCTGGCGGATGGCTTGGCGCATGTCCGCTGCAAAATAGCGTTTGATCTTCATCCGGGAGACCTCATCTTCGCGACCCGCACCACAGCCGCCAGGGATCCGATCCGCTTTTGGCGACGTACCGCCGGGGCGGTCCCGGGCCTGGGATCCAAGCCCATATCCCGCTTCATCATGTCTGTCCCACCGTTGCCAATACCCGGATCTGCTTGGTGTCCGGGATCTCGTTGTACGCCAGCACGTTCAACCCCGGGATGGTGTGCCGCACCCAGCGCGCCAGCCAGGGCCGCAGTTGGGGCGGAACCAACAACACCGCCGGCTGCCCGCCAACCTCCTGGCGCTGAGCCGCCTGGGCCAGGGAACCGTGCAACCGTTCCGCGAGCCCCGGCTCCACTCCGCCACCGTCGCCGCTGGCTTGCAGGGACTGGTGCAATATCTGTTCCAGAGCTGGATCCAGGGTGATCACCGGTAACTCAGAGTTCATACCGTTGATATGTTGAACAATTTGCCGCCCCAAGGCGGCACGCACCGCAGTGGTCAACATGCCGGGGTCTTGACTCTGAGCGGCATGGGCCGCCAGGGTCTCGGCTATGGTCCGCATGTCGCGGATCGGGATCCGTTCTGCCAACAGGTTCTGCAGGACCTTCAGCACCACGCCCAGAGACAAGGTCTTGGGCACCAGGTTCTCCACCAGCTTGGGTTGTGCCTTGGCCAGCAGCTCCAGAAGTTGCTGTACTTCTTCATGTCCCAGCAGTTCGTGGGCGTGATCTTGGATCATCTGACTGAGGTGGGTGGCCACCACCGTACTGGCGTCCACTACGGTGTAGCCCATGGCCTGGGCCTCGTCCCGCTGCCGCGCTTCGATCCACACTGCTGCCAGCCCGAAAGCCGGGTCCTTTGTCGGGGTCCCTTGAAGGGTCCCGAATACTTGTCCGGGGTTGATGGCCAGCTCCCGGTCCGGGAACAGGTCCGCCTGTCCTACCGGGACCCCCAGAAGGCTGATGCGATAGGCGTTGGGCGGCAGATCCAGATCATCCCGGATATGCACCGGCTGAATCAGGAAGCCAAGTTCCTGGGACAGTTTCTTGCGCACGCCCTTGATGCGCGCCATGAGCTGCCCACCCTGGTTCTTGTCCACCAGGGGAATGAGCCGGTAACCCACTTCGAGTCCGATCAGGTCCACCGGCTGCACGTCGTCCCAACTCAGGTCCCGCGGCTCGGTGCGAGTCTCTACCGGTGCCGGCGCTGCCGCCGCGGCTGCCGCCACCCGCGCGCGGGTCTGGATCAAGTAGGCCCCTCCCCCCAACAGCGCCGCGAGGGTGAGGAAGGCCAGGTTGGGCATTCCCGGAATGAGTCCGAGCATGCCGATGACGCCCGAGGTCACCGCCAGCGCCCGCGGATTACCGAACAGCTGCGCCATGACCTGGGCGCTCATATCCTGAGGCGACGAGACCCGCGTGACGATGATCGCCGCCGCTGTGGACAGCAGCAGCGCCGGGATCTGGGCCACCAAGCCATCACCGATGGTGAGCAGGGTGTAGGTCTGCAAGGCCTCGCGCAGGGGCATGTGGTGTTGCAACACGCCCACCGCCAGGCCGCCCAGGATATTGATAAATAGAATCAGGATGCCCGCAACCGCGTCGCCGCGTACGAACTTGCTGGAGCCATCCATGGAACCGTAGAACTCCGCCTCACGCCCAATCTCGGAGCGGCGTTCGCGCGCCTCCTCGTGGGTGATGATGCCAGCGTTCAGATCCGCGTCGATGGCCATCTGCTTGCCGGGCATGGCATCCAGGGTAAAGCGGGCGGTGACCTCCGATACCCGGGTGGCGCCCTTGGTCACCACGACGAAGTTGATGATGACCAGGATCACGAACACCACCAGCCCAACGGCATAGTTGCCGCCGATGACGAATTCCCCGAACGCCTGAATGACATGGCCGGCGGCGCCCGGACCTGCGTGCCCGTGCAGCAGCACTACCCGGGTCGACGCGATGTTGAGCGCCAGGCGCAGCAAGGTGCCGATCAGCAGCACCGACGGAAAGATGGAGAAGTCCAGGGGCCGCCGGCTGTAGATCACCACCAGCAGGATGACCAGCGAGAGCGAGATATTGAACGTGAACAGCAGATCCAGGGCGATGGGCGGCAGCGGCAAGACCACCATCGCCAGCAGCAGGACCAGGAGGATCGGCGCCCCCAGCCCGCTGCGACCCAAATCCCGGATGGTTCCGAACATCGTCGCCTGATTGATCATGGTCTCACTCGCGGTTGCATTGGGCCATCATGGGAACGGCGGGCGCCGCTAGGCACCTGGCACCAGATCGTCGGGCACGGGAAGATCGCCCGGCGGCTCAGGCGCGCTGGAACCCGACTCCCGCGCCTGCTTGAGGTGGTAGACGTAGGCGAGGATCTGCGCCACGGCAACATACAGCACCGCCGGGACCTCCTGATCCAGCTTGGTACTGTGGTACAGGGCCCGCGCCAGGGGCGGGGCGCTGAACAACTCGACGCCATGCGCCTTGGCAATGGTGCGGATCTTCAGTGCGATGAGATCGGCGCCCTTTGCCACCACCCGCGGCGCCTTCATCCGGTCCTGTTCGTAGCGCAACGCCACTGCGTAGTGCGTTGGATTGGTCACCACGACGTCTGCCTTGGGAACCGCCTCCATCATCCGCCGCTGCGCGATCTCCCTGCGCATGCGGCGGATCCGGCCCCGCACCTCGGGACTGCCCTCGGTCTCCTTGAACTCGTCCTTTATCTCCTGGCGGGTCATCTTCAGCTGACGGCGGTGGTTCCAGATCTGGAACGGCACGTCGACACCGGCGATCAAGCCCAGGGCGACGCTGAGGACCAGCATCGAGATTCCAATCAGATGCCCCCCATGGACGGCGGCCACCTCCAGGGGTTCATAGGCCAACCCCAGGATCTGATCAGAGAAGTGCCATAGCATCGCGACCGCTACAGAGCCAACCACGACCACCTTGGCAATGGATTTCACCAGCTCCACTAGCCCCTGGGTCGAGAAGAGTTTTCCCAAGCCCTTGACGGGATTGAGCTTGTTCAGATCAAACATCAGGGTTTCGCCGCTGAACGTCCAGCCCCCCAGGGCCAGCGGCCCGAGGAGCGCGGCCACCACGGTCAACAGCAGGAATGGGGCCAACAGCAGCAGCATCACCCGGAGGTCCGCGACCATGGCCGACAGCAGGGCGGCACTGGAGAAAAGATCCGCGCGCGGGATGCTGAGACCACGGCGGAACAGCATCGTAAGCTCGTCGAACATGCGCGGCCCGAGCACCAGCAGGGCAAGGGACGCAGTCAACAACAGGATCGTGGTGTTCAAGTCCCTGGAGCGCGGTACCTGCCCCTTCTCGCGCGCATCCTGCAGACGCTTTCCGGTAGCCTGTTCGGTTCGTTCCTGCTGTTCGGATTCCGCCATTGTTTAGGGTCCCGTTCCGAGCAGTCCGTTCAGAAAACTGAATCCCAGGCTCACCATCCGTCCGAATTCCTCCCCCACCATCGGAAGAGTGACCAGGACCAGCACGAATCCCACCAGGATGGTGACCGGAAATCCGACCGCGAAGATGTTCATCTGGGGCGCGGCTCGCGTCACCATGCCAAATGCCAGATTGACCAGGATCAGAGATACCACCGCCGGCAATGCCACCACCACCGAGCCTGCAAACATCTGGCTGGCCCAGCCCACCAATTGCCAGAGTGCGTTGCGGTCCAATCCCAAGGGCCCCACTGGAAGGCGATGGAAACTGGCCGCAAGCACCTGGATCAGGAGCAGATGGCCGTTCAGTGCCAGAAACAGAAGCGTGGCGGTGATGGAGTAGAACTGGCTAAGGACCGGCACTTGGACTCCATCCAAGGGGTTAACGATCGCCGCGAACCCAAGGCCCATTCCTACCGACATGCTCTGGCCTGCGATAACGAGCACGCCGAACACCATCTGAAACACGAATCCCATCGCGACACCGATCAACAGTTGCTGCACTGTGATCAGCAGGCCCTGCGCTGAGAGCGGATCCACCGCTGGTGCCGGTGCAAGCCCGGGAACGATCACCCAGGTCAGCGCCAGCGCCAGGATGATGCGCACCTGCGCCGGGACCATCCGGCCTGCAAAGATCGGCGCCACGGACAACATCGCCCCGATGCGAATGAACGGCCACATGACACTGCCCACCCAACTCGTGACCTCGGCGGTGGTGAACGTGATCATCGCTGCTCAGGTCTCCAGCCCAAGGACCCGGGAGGGGAGGCGAGGCCGACTCGCGCCGTCGTGGTGCATGGCTACGGGCAACCCGCCCTAGGAACCGATGATGGTCGGGATGCTTTGGATCATATGGTGCGTGAAATCAACAATCACCCCCAGCATCCAATGGCCCGCCACCGTCAAGGTAACTACTACCGCAATCAACTTCGGAATGAAGGTGAGCGTCATTTCGTTGATCTGAGTCGCGGCCTGGAATACCGCCACTAGGAGACCGACCGCCAGCGCCGACAACAGCAGGGGTGCCGACAGCAGGATCGTGACCTGCATGGCCTGCTCGACTACATTGAGTATGGCGTCGCTATTCATACCCACCGGGTCTCCTGTGTGCGGCACTCCGGACGCCATCGCCCAGCCGAGTCCGCTCGGTTACATGTAGAAACTCGAAGCCAAGGTCCCCATGATCAAGGACCAACCTCCGACCAGCACAAACAACAGGATCTTGAACGGGAGTGAAATCAGCATCGGCGAGAGCATGATCATGCCCATGGACATCAGCAGACTCGCCACTACGATGTCGATCACCAAGAACGGGATGAAGAGCAGGAAGCCGATTTGAAAGGCCGTCTTCAGTTCACTGGTTACGAACGCGGGAACCAGTACCGAGAACGGCACTTGATCCACGGAGTCCACGGGTCCGTGCCCTGAAATACGCATGAACATGGTCAGGTCTTCGGTGCGAGTCTGGTGCAACATGAACCCGCGCAACGGCTTGGCGGCACGCTGCACCGCCTCCTGGACTGGAATCTTGTCGCCGAGGTAGGGCTGCACGGCCCCGTCATAGATCTGACTGAACACCGGCGCCATGATGAAAAACGTCAGAAACAACGCAAGTCCGATCAGGATCTGATTCGAGGGCGTCTGCATGGTGCCCAAGGCTTGACGCAGCAAGGACAACACGATGATGATGCGGGTGAACGACGTCATCATCAGCAGCCCTGCCGGCAACAGCGTAAGCGCCGTCATCAGCGCCAGCACCTGCAGACTCAAGGAATAGCTCTCCGTGCCTTTCGGGCCCGCCTGGACCGTGAATGCCGCGATGCCCGGTTGGGCCACGGCCACGCCAACAGGCGCAAGAACCAGTAACACCAACAACACCGCGGGCAGATACCGCCTCATGGGTGCCTCCTCGATCGGATCGCGGCGGCCAGCCGCTCGGAAAAGCGGCTGTCTCCGGGTTCCGGGGTGGTGTCCGCGTCAATCGGATGCTCCAGTACATGCAGGGTCTGGATACGGCCCGGGGCCACGCCCACCAGCACCTGTTCGGACCCGACCTGGACCAGAACAATACGTTCCCGGGTACCCATGGACAGTCCCCCGAGTATGCGCAGCGCGCCGCTGATGCCGCGGGGCACTCCGGCCAGCCGGCGGTAGGCCCAGGCGCTCAGCACAATCAACGCGAGGACTGCGAGCAGCCCCACGGATAAATGAAGCAAGGCGCTGAAACCAAGGGACGTGGATTCCGGGCCCGGCTTCTGAGCCGCACCCGCCGCCCACCCGGCGCAGGCGTGGCCGAATCCAAGCGCGGCGACGAGACCACGCGCCAAGCGGCCACCTCCCAATCGCCGGCCCGGCTGCTGGCAGCACGCTCGCGTCCACTGGTTACGGAAATGTGTTTCCATGGGAACGGTTTGCGCCTAGCGGAGCTTCTTGATGCGTTCAGCCGGGCTGATGACATCGGTCAGCCGGATGCCAAACTTGTCGTTCACCACCACCACCTCACCGTGCGCGATCAGGGTGCCGTTGACCAGGACGTCCATCGGCTCGCCCGCGAGCCGATCCAACTCCACCACAGAGCCCTGGTTCAGCTGCAGGAGATTCCGGATGTTGACCTTGGTACGCCCGATCTCCATGGCAATGGTGACGGGAATATCCAACACCACGTCCAGATTTCCCTCGCCATGGTGCGACGCCGAGGAATCCGACTTCAATTCCTCGAACTCGGCACGCTCGGCGCCCGCCCCATGGCCCGGGGCCACTCCGGCCGCCTGCTCCTCCAGCGCCGACGCCCAGTCCCCGGAATCTTCCGACGCACTATCGGCCCCGGCAATAACAGCAGTATCAGGTGTGTCAGTGGTTTCGTTCATGGCGTTTCCCCACTCGGGTTCAGCTGTGAATCTACGATCTGCGGGCAATTCTCTCGACTAACTTGATCGCGTTGTGGCCTTGAGAAATACCGAACCTCCCGCGGAATAGTGGTATATCGTCGGACGTGATGGTCACCAACTCGGGCAGATCCACCGGGATGACGTCCCCTGGGCTCATGTGCAGCAGGTCGCGGACCATGACCTCGGTCTCCACGAGATTGCTGGAGATCTCCAACGACGCCGTCTTCACCTCCTCGCGCATCGCCGTAAGCCAGCGCTCGTCCAGTTCGCCACGGTCGCTCTGAACTCCAGCGTCCAACAGCTCGCGTATCGGCTCGATCATGGCGTAGGGCATGGCCACATGGAGATCCCCTCCACCCCCGTCCAGCTCCACATGGAAGGAATTTACGACCACCACCTCCGTGGGGCTTACGATATTGGCGAACTGCGGGTTGACCTCCGAGCTCAGGTATTCGAAGTCGATGGGAAGCACTGCCGCCCACGCCTGCTTGAGATCCTTGAACGACTGGTCGAGGATCATTCGGATCACGCGCCGCTCCGTTGGGGTGAACTCCCGGCCCTCGATCTTGGTCGGGAAGCGCCCATCTCCGCCAAAGAAATTGTCAACGATGATAAACACCAGTTTCGGATCCAACACGACCAGTGCGGTACCGTGCAGGGGCTTGATGCGTACCAGGTTCAGGCTCGTCGGCACATAGAGGCTATGCACGTACTCCGCGAACTTGAGCATCTGAACGCCATTCACCGATATCTCTCCGGAGCGGCGCAACAGGTTGAACAGACTGATACGAAAATAGCGCGCGAAACGCTCGTTGATCATCTCCAGGGTTGGGAGCCGGCCGCGCACGATGCGGTCCTGACTGGTAAAATCGTAGGATCGGGCCTCGCCGGGCGGTGCAGCGTCATCACCATCGGTATCGACATCACCGCTGGACACACCGTGCAGCAGGGCATCGATTTCTTCCTGGGAAAGCAGTTCGTTGCCGGCCATGGTTACTGCATCACAAAACTGGTGAAGTAGACGGCTTCAACACCCGGTTCGCCGATTTCCTTCTCCATCACCTGCTGGACCGCCTTCAGCGTCTCTGCACGTAGTTTCTCCTTGCCCTGCAGGGTACTAATGGCATCGTAGGTCTGGCTGCTGAACAGCATCACCAGGCGATCGCGGATCTGGGGCAGGTTGAGGGTCACCGCGTCTATGACCTTCTGCTCCCGCGCCATCACCTCCACGCCGATCTGCAGGAACCGCATGCTGGAGTGATCCTGAAAGTTGACCACGAAGGCCGGGTCGATCGGGAGGTAGATGGGTTTCTTTTCCGGGCCCGGCGCCGGTTTCTCCTGCGCCGATTTTGGTTGCGCCGGCGTGGAGGCCGGCGCCGTCTGAGCGGTCGCCGCCGACCCCGCCGGGGTGGCCGAATGCAGTTCGGAACGCACCAGCAACAGGGTGGTACCGACGCTTGCCCCCATGAGGGCCAGTACGCCGACTCCGATCAGCGCGAAGGTGCGCCACCGGGGGGCGGCACGTGGGGCTTCCGCTGCTTCCTCTTCCTTTTCGGGCTCCGCCATGGTCTCGCTTCCTGTGTCCAGTCGTTTAAAAAGGAACACAGGGGTGCAAGCAAGAGCTATGCCACCGAGGCAGGATAAATTTTTTAATTAAATACAGAATCTTATGGCACTAGTTCCGGCGTCTGTCGAAGCTTTGACGCGGTATCACCGCCGGTCCCAGCCGAAAAATTGGCGGCGCCGGAGTTGCGAGGCGCTACGCCGCCTACGGAAGAAACCCGGGAACCGGAGCGGCATCGGAGCTCGCCGCCGCACCGGAAATGCCGTCAAGAACTCAGGCGTAGAGATCCAGCAGACCGACGGCCATCGCCCGCAATGCGGAGCCCGGGGAATTCGCATCCACCCCCCCCGCCCCCGCCACACCGGAGACCCGGCCCTGCGTCCCGCCAAAACTGGAATCGGAACCGTCGTGGTGGCCACGGTCCGTCATCGAGTGGTGGGAGATATTTACTCCCGCCAGGGTCAGCCCGTTTCCGGCGAGCATCTCCCGCAGTTTCGGTAGGGCTGCCTCCAGGGCATCGCGTACTAGGACTTGGTGGCTGGCAAAACTCACCTGGGCCTGATCCTGGTGCACCGTGACACGGACCTCCAACGGTCCTAGATCCGGTGGATTGAGACGCAGGTTAGCGCTGGACAATTGCCGGTCCAACATCCACTGGACCCGGCTGCCGAGATCACCGGGCCACGCCGGATGACTGGGCGGCAGGTTCAGCGGGGGTGGTGCGTGGGCCGCCGCGGCGGATGGATCCCCAGTCAAGGCCGCGGGACCCCCATGGGTCGCCATCAGGGCGGCCTGGACCGCCCCCAATGCCGGATTCGGGGACTGCATCAGCGGCGGTTGCGGGCTCGCACCGGCGGCAAGGTGCGGCAACGCCAATGGAATCGCGATGCCTGTGCCATGGGGCTGGAGCAATCCCGACGCCGCCCCCGTACCGGAGTTCCCCCCGTTGGCGCCACTCAACAGCTCGGCCAGCCACCGGTTCAGCGCCTGAGCCTGTGCGTGTGCTTGAGCCCCTGCTGCCGCGTCCGCACTTTGGGAACTAGCGGAGTGCGCGTTCCCTTGAGAGGAGAGCGTAAGACCGCTCACCACCCCGGACTTCCCCTGCCCGACCAGGGCCGCAAACCGGAGGTTCCCGGCGCTAACAGCGCCACCGGAAACCGCGGCCGGTTTTACCCCCGGAAACAATTGTGCCAGCAGCGCCAGCAGTTCCGTCAGGTTCGGGGGGGGCTCCTGTCCCGGCAACCCCTTGCCGCGGGCGGCGGGCGGCTTCCCCGGCAAGCCCGCCAGACTCGTGGGAGTGCCTTGCGCTCCCACCATCATTTCCCCCTCCAGCGGCGCCAGTGACACCGCCCCGGAGGAATCGGTCCCAGGCGTCACCCGAGACTCGACGTAGCGCCGGAGAAATTCTTCAAATCTATGAGTTTGCTCTGGATTTAGCCCTTTGATGGCGTTCTGCAGACGTTCCGGCGAACTCAAGGCACTGGGGGGTACTCCCAGCGACGCCAGCATGGAATTCAGTTCAGGGGATCCAGCAATCATCGAAGACTCAGCCCATGCGTCCCATCCGTACCCCGGAATTGCAAGGACTGTACCAGTGGCACTGAAAAACGCCTTGGCCCAAATCACTCCTCGGGTTCGGTGCGCGCGACGCGTTGGGCACGTTCATCGCTGTCGCCCTGTTCACGGCGCTGTTCCTGATAATCCTCCGCGTGTCGGTAGCGCTCCACCACCTTATCCAGGGCCTTGGCCCGGATGCGGGTGCGCTGCCACTGGTCCGCCAGGGCTTCCCATTCCCGGCGGCTGATCTCCATCAGCTGCTCCTGCTGGACAATGGCCTCGTTGAGCCGGGTCAGGAACAGACGGTAATCGCACAATTGGGTCGCATCCACGCCGCTGGCGCAGTCCGCCTGGAAGCGTTGCGTATATTCCTCCCGGTAGGCGTGCAACTCGGCCAGGCGCGTACGCCGCGCTTCCAGCTCCCGCAGGCTGTCGGAAACCTTGCGGGCGGCCTTGCGCTCCCGCTCCGCTTCCACCTCGACGATGGGCTTCATCCGCTTCGATCGGGTCATATTGCGGTTCTTCTCCTAGCCCGCCACGCCCAACCGGCGCGACGGCCGGTTCACCCCTTGAATTGGGCGCCCTCGGGCTCCGCCACCAGCGCCTGCAGTGCCTCGATGCTCTGCCCCAGGGATACGGGCTGCAGCTTGTCCTGGCGCAGGAATTCCATCAGTCTCGGGTGGTAGGCGATCGCCGCATCCACCTGGGGGTCACTGCCACGCTGATACGCGCCCACACTGATTAGATCCCGGTGCTGCTGATAGACCGAATACAGACGACGGAACCGTTGCGCCGCCTTCTGCTGCTCGGGCCCCACTATCTCTGTCATGGCGCGGCTGATGGAACTCTCGACGTCGATCGCCGGGTAGTGGCTCATTTCCGCCAGCGGACGCGACAGCGCGATGTGACCGTCCAGGATGGCGCGCGCCGCATCGGCGATCGGATCGTTATGGTCGTCACCTTCCACCAGTACCGTATAGAAGGCAGTGATGGAGCCGCCGCGCACATCCCCGTTGCCGGCCCGTTCCACCAACTGGGGCAGGCGGGCAAACACCGAAGGCGGATAACCCTTGGTGGCGGGCGGCTCCCCGATAGCGAGGGCGATCTCGCGCTGCGCCTGGGCGTAGCGGGTCAGGGAATCCATCAGCAGCAGGACCTGAAGCCCCTGATCGCGGAAGTATTCCGCGATGCTGGTAGCCAGCATCGCCCCATGCAGGCGCATCAACGGAGGATTGTCCGCCGGCGTTGCCACCACCACGGCGCGTGACAGACCCTCGTCTCCCAGATTGTTCTCCACGAATTCCTTGACTTCCCGGCCGCGCTCTCCGATCAGGCCCACGACAATCACATCGGCGTTGGTGTAGCGCGTCATCATGCTCAATAGCACGCTCTTGCCCACTCCGCTGCCGGCGAACAACCCGAGCCGCTGCCCACGGCCCACGCTCAGCAGTGCGTTGATCGCACGTACACCCACGTCCAGGGGTTCGCGGATCGGTTGCCGCGCCATGGGATTGATGGGCCGTCCCGTGAGCGGTACCCGTGCCACAGTGCGCAACGGGCCGAGGCCGTCTAAAGGGCGTCCGGCACCGTCCAGAACTCGGCCCAGAACTGCGGGGCCTACCGCTACCTCGCAGACCCGGTGGGTGGGGATCACCCGGGCACCGGGCATGAGTCCACGAATATCTCCGGTGGGCATGAGAAACAGGCGGTCCCCGGAGAAACCCACCACCTCTGCCTCGATGGTCTGGCCCTGGGGACTGGCCACCACGCAACGCCCGCCGATCGCCTCCTGGCAGCCCGCCGCCTCCAGGGTCAAACCAACCATGCGCGTGAGCTTCCCCTCCACCACCAGCGCTGGAGGATTAAGCCGGGCCTGATAGCCGACGAGCCGTTGGCGCCAGAAACGACTGCGGTCCACATCGGGAATCGGCTTCGCATCCATGTTCATCTCCGCAGCGCAATCCGCCCGTCTGTCGCAGGCGCCCTGACAGGGTATTGAAACGGTCAGCCCCAGCCTTTTCCAACCCGCCGCGGCGCGCACCGTTTCCCGTGCATTTGCGGGCCCGATAAAGGACGCGTAGCGTCCCTACGGCAACCAAAAGCGGGTTTATCCGCGGCCCGCTGATTCGCGATCGCTCTCGCGATCCCCGCCCAGGACATTCGCGACCATCGCGGCCAACCGGGACTCCAGACTCGCGTCGATCTGAGAGGTATCCGTGATCACCCGGCATCCGCCCCGAGTCAGCACCGGGTCCTCCACGACCTGCCACGGGCGTTCACCGTCGCTCAGCGACAGCACTTCGCGCACCAGCTTCGCGTCTTCCGGGTGCAGGTGCAACCGCGCGTTACGCGAGGCCACCGGCAGCGCGGCAAGCGCCTCGCGGACCACCGCCACCACCTGCCCGGGATCGGTCTTGATCTCGCGGCGGACCAATTGGCGGGCGATCGCAAGGGCCAGGCGGACTAGTTCCTGCTCGACCTGTTCGTCCAATTCCCGGAAGGGCTGCGCGAGCGCCACCATCAGGGCCTCCAGACGCGCCGCGCGGGACTCGGTCTCCTGGCTCCCGGCCGCAAGCCCCTCGCTATGCCCGCGTTGGAACGCCTCATCGTAGGCCTGCTTCTGCAGCCGCTCCAGACCGTCTACGGTGGGCAACGCTGACCCCCGGCCGCCGTGGGTACGCACCACGGTCTGGCCATGAGCATCAACATCGGGGACGCGCCACGCCACCACCCGTGCCTGATCCGCGGGAATGACCTTATCCGACATACTGCTCGCCACCCTTGCCGCCGAGGGCCAAATCGCCGGCCTCCGCCATGCGCCGTGCGATCGCCAGGATCTCCTTTTGTGCCGTCTCCACATCGGAGAGTCGCACCGGACCCTTGGCCTCCAGGTCGTCGCGCAGCATCTCCGATGCGCGCTTGGACATGTTCTTGAAGATCTTCTCCTTGACCGCCTCGTCGGAACCCTTCAGTGCCAGAACCAGGGATTCGGAGGAGACCTCGCGCAGCAGCGCCTGAACCCCACGGTCGTCCACTTCCGCCAGATTGTCGAATACAAACATCTTGTCTTCGATCTTCTGACTGAGTTCCTGGTCCACCTCTTTGATCTGCTCCATGATCGCGGCTTCGATCCCGGTGGCCACGAAATTGAGAATCTCCGCTGCGGCATTGATCCCGCCGACGCTGGAGGATTTCACGTTCGCGGTACCCTCGAACTGCTTCTCCATGATCTCATCCAGTTCGTGCAACGCATTCGGCTGAATTCCGTCCAGGGTGGCGATCCGCATCAGCACGTCGGCCTGAATCCGTTCGGGCAAAAACGACAACACCTCGGCGGCGTGATCACTGTCCAGGTACGACAGGACGATGGCGATGATCTGAGGATGCTCCAGGCGGATGATTTCGGAGACCGCGCGCGGATCCATCCACTTCATCGCATCCAGACCCTTGCTGTTGCGCCCCAGCAGGATACGGTCGATCAGGCCCCCCGCCTTGTCCTCGCCGAGGGCTCGGACCAATACATTGCGGATGTAATCATCCGAACCCACCCCGAGCGCGGTCTGGTTTTCCACCGCATTCACGAACTCGTCCAGGACGACGCCGACCTGGTCACGCGAAACCACAGAGAGGGAGGCCATGGCCGAGCCCAGTTTCTGGACCTCCTTGGGCCCCATGTGTTTGAGAACCTCCGATGCATCCTGCTCGCCGAGCGCCATCAACAGGACCGCAGCCCGTTCGGTTCCAGTAAACTTTTGTGCGGTTGGTTCAGCCATCGTTTCCTACCCAAGTCTTGACCACTTGAGCAACCCGCTTCGGGTCCTGGGTCGCCAGGGACTTCGCCGCCTGCAGTTGGTCTTCGTAGCTCGATGGTCCCCCCAGGCGTTGGGCGCCGGACTGTCCGCTCAGGGTCAACTGGTCGTCACCGACCCGGCCGGCCGCGTAGCCACCCCGCCCCGGCCCCCCCCCTACCGCGACCGGCAACGCAACGGCATTGGCGGTGAGGCTGCGCAGCAATGGCCGCAGCACAGAGAAGATCAATAGCAGAACACCCAGCCCGCCCACGATCATCTTGGCCAAATTCCATACCCATGGCTGCTTCCAGAGCGGGGGGGCCGGCAATGGTTCCACCACCGGAGGGGCCTGGAACGACGCACTCATCACGTTGACCGTATCGCCCCGGCGTGGATCGAAGCCCACCGCGTCCTTCACCAGCGCGGTAATGCGCTCCAACTCCTTGGCACTCAATGGCGTATGCACTTCCTTGCCGCTCTGGTCCGTGGTCACCTTGTCGTCAACCAGGACCGCCACCGAAAGCCGGCGCACTGCACCGCTCGCCAGCCGGGTATGGCTGATGGTGCGGTCGAGCTCGAAGTTGCGGGTTGCGCGCCGCACCGTATTGGTAGGCTCAGGCGGCGCGCTCTTCCCAGCGGGCGCGGCTGCCCCTGCCGCGCCCTTGGCGGGTACCTGCTCCGGGGCTACCCCGGCGCCCGGGGGCTGGTTGGACAACGCGCCGGGAACGCCCATCGCCCCGCCGCCAGCGCTGTTCTGCTCGTCCACCGTCTGCTCGCTGCGCAACGCCGGCTGATCCGGATTATAGGTCTCGCGGGTCTGTTCAGTTGTGGTGAAGTCCACATTTGCCACCACTTGGGCGCGGACCTTGCCTGATCCGACTATGGGCGTCAGGAGATTTTCGATACGCTGGACATAACTCTGCTCTACCCTGCGCGTGTACTGGAACTGATTCGAAGTCATGGCCATGGTACTGTTCGGATCTTGTGGCGTAAGCAGATCGCCCTTTTGATCCACCACGGTCACCCGCGCCGCTTCCAGGTCGGGTACGCTGGACGCCACCAGATGAACGATAGCCGCGACCTGGCCGGAATCCAGGGTCCGTCCCGAGTAGAGCTTCACCAGCACCGACGCGCTGGGCTTCTCCTTATCACGCAGGAAGGTCGGGGCCTTGGGGATCGCCAGATGTACCCGGGCGATCTCAACATTGTCCAGGGTCATGATGGAGCTGGCGAGATCCGCCTCCAACGCGCGCTGGTAGCGCACGTTCTCCACAAAGCGGCTGGTGCCGAAGCCGCTGTTTTTGTCCAACAGTTCAAAACCCACTGCCGAGCCTTTGGGCAGCCCCTCGCCGGCAAGCTTGATGCGCGCGGCATGTACCTGAGATGCCGGAACCATCACCGCACCGCTCGCCTCGTCCACGCGGTAAGGAATATTGTCCTTTTGTAACGCCGCCATGACTTGGCCTGCGTCCTTATCCGAAAGGCTGCTGTAGAGCAGGCTGTAGGTGGGGGTCCAGGACCACAGCACGATGGCCACACCCAGCGCGACGCTGGCGGCGATGCCCACCATGACCCCGAGCTGGCGCAGCGCCGGGAGCTGGGTGAGTCCCTGCAGGGGCGCCGCAATGGAACGGGTACTTACCGCGTCATTGGCCATGGTCGTCGTCAGTTCCTGAATTGCATTGCGAGGTCACCGGGCAGCCGTGGGACGAAGCGCGCATCAGATCGACATATTCATAATGTCCTGGTACGCCGAGACCAGCTTGTTCCGCACCTGAGTCATGGCCTCGAAGGACACATTAGCCTTCTGCAGGGCCACCATAACCTCCGACAGATCCACCTGGCCCTGACCAAGTTCAAAGGACTTGGCCAAGCTGGCCGCCTGCTGTTGCGTATCGTTGACCTTGTTGATGGAGTCCTTGAGCAGGTGGGCGAAATTCACCTGCTTGGGATTGCCTGACGCCGGCGCCGGGCCCACGGCATACTCGGCCCGCGCGGTCATGGCCCGCATCTGCGCCAACAACTGGCTGACGTCGACTTCGCTCATGGCTTTCTGTCCCCGTTGATCTCGATCGATTCGGTCCGGCCCCGGTTCGCCGGCACGCCGTCGTGGTACGTGCCAAGATACCCCTGCCTTGACACGCTCCTATGCATGTTCCGCGCCAAACAGCGCCGGAATTTCGACTCCCGCATCGCGCAGGCGGGCGAGCTTGTACCGCAGGGTCCGCGGACTGATCCCAAGGGCCTCAGCGGCCCGCTTGCGGCTACCTCGACCCTCGCGCAGGGCGTCCAGAATCAGGCGTTGCTCGCGTACCCGCAGATCCTCCCCAAGGCTGGGCGGGCCGGCAATCGCCGGATCCCCAGCCGGGGCCGCCTGCCCTCCCCCAGGACTCTGAATCACCGGGGACGCGGTCTCGAACTGCAGGTGCTCCGCGCCGATAGTGCCCGCCGCGGCTAGAATCAGTGATCGTTGCAGGAGGTTTTCCAGCTCGCGCACGTTACCCGGCCAGCAATGGGCCAGCAGGCGTTCGGCGGCGGCGGCGGACAGATCCGGCAGTGGACACCGGTCGCGCCCGTAGCGCTCCACCGCGCGCCGGGCGAGGGGCAGGATATCCGCGGGCCGTTCGCGCAAAGGCGGTAGATTGAGAGGAAATACGTTCAGGCGGTAAAAGAGGTCCTCCCGGAACCGGCCGGCGGTCACCTCTTGCCGCAGATTCCGGTTCGAGGTTGCCAGCACCCGCACGTCCAGGGGGATCACCTTCCGACCTCCCAGCCGCTCCACCTCCCGCTCCTGGATCACCCGCAGCAGCTTAGCCTGCAGGCTCAGATCCATCTCCGATATCTCGTCCAGTAACAGGGTGCCGCCCTGGGCCTGCTCGAACTTCCCGGCATGGGCCTGGTAGGCCCCGGTGAACGCGCCCTTCTCATGGCCGAACAGCACCGCCTCCAGCATGTTCTCCGGAATGGCGGCGCAGTTGATGGCCACGAACGGGCCGCCAGCGCGGGCCGAATGGCGATGGATATAGCGTGCGAAGACCTCCTTTCCGGTCCCGCTCTCCCCGCTGATCATTACCGTGACTTCGCTCGACGCCACCCGTTGCGCCAGATCCAGGATACGCTGGCTGGCCGGATCTTCAGCCACCAAGCCGATGTCCTCGTGGACCGCGGGAAGGTAGCGGCTCACCAGCTCCACCAGCAGGTCCGCCTCGAAGGGCTTGACCAGGTAGTCGGTGGCGCCATCGCGCATCGCGGCCACGGCCTTCTCGATTGTTCCATAGGCGGTCATGAGCACCACCGGGAGATTCGCATGCAGGGCGCGGATCTTCCGCAACAGGGTGTGCCCGTCCATGGGCCGCATCTGCACATCGCTCACCACCATAACGACAGCCTGCTGCTCGATCACATCCAGGGCGCCCGCACCGTCCTGCGCAGCCAGCACCGGGTAACCCGCCAACTGCAGCGTATCGCACAGGGCTTCGCGCAAGCTGTGATCGTCTTCCACCACCAGTACCGCGGATTGACTCATGGAAGAAACCTCCTCACACCGTGGATCTGGAAAGGGCCGGGCGCTCGCTATCCGCGGGTGTAGCGACGCTGGTCTCCGAGAGTGCCGCTGGCAACGCAGCCTCGGCCATGGGAAGCCGGATCAGGAAGGTGGCACCCTGACCGGGCGTCGTGACCACCGATAGATCGCCATGGTGGGCACGCACCACCGCGTGCACCACCGCCAGCCCGAGACCGGTGCCGTCGGACCGGGTCGTGAAGAACGGCTCGAAGATGCGCTCGCGGATCTCCTCCGGGATGCCGGGGCCGTTGTCGGAGAATTCAAATATCAGATAACCGGACGACTCCTGGCGGACAACCAGCCGCAGCCGGGCCTGGTGGGGTGTGGCCTGCAGGGCGTTGGTGGCCAGATTATGGAGGGCACCGATAAGGGCGTCACGGCTACCGTGAAGACAGGCGCAGCGGGTGGCATTCTCCAGCGCCAGGCGCGCACCGGCGGCCTGCAACTGGGGCTCCAGGTGCTGCTGCACGGCCGCTAACAGTCCATCCACGGAGATCTCCTCGATCCCGAAGTGGCCGCCGCGGGCAAACTGCAACATGTCGTTGACCATACGCTCAAGGTGCTTGAGACGCGCGACGATCCGTTCCGCAAAGCGCCCCCGTTCGGCTTCGCCCAGCGCGGCACCGCGCGCGAGGTTGGACGCATACAGCAGCGCCGAGGCCAGCGGCGTTCGGATCTGATGGGCGAGACTGGCGGCCATCTCCCCCATGGCCGAGAGGCGCTGGTGGCGGCTGAGTTGTTCCTCCAGTGCGCGGTGCTCGGTAACATCTTGCAGCAACAGGATCTGTCCGGGCTCCGCTGCCAGGGGCCGAACCGAGACGGTCACTTGGCGCCCGTCCCGCAGACGCAGTTCATGGCCGCTGCCGGGTTGGGGAACGAAAGTGCGCCGCGCAAGCTCCGGCCACGGCTCTCCCACGAGCGGGGTTTCCAGCAACTCCCGGGCCGCCGGGTTGCACTCCTGGACCCGGCCACTCCCGTCGAGCACGATCACCGCGCCAGGCAGGGCCTCCAACAGCCGGGCCAAGCGATCCGCAAGGCGTTCCTTTTCCGCCAGCTGTTGGAGCCGTTCGGAACGCGCCGCCGCCAACTCCTGGCTCAGTTCCGCCACGCGGGTCTCCAGCTCCCGATAAGATGCCGCCAATTGAAGCGACATCTCGTTGAAGGTGTAGAACGCGTCGGTGAGTTGTTGCGCGCGGCGTGTCGCCTCGTGACTCATTGCGGCTCCTGATGGCGGCCTCAAGGGACCTGCCAAACAAACCGGCCCCTGCCGTCACAAGACAGCAAGAACCATGCCGCAATAGCAAGGCTTATAAAATCAGGTAATTAGGAATGCCCTGGTCCAGGGTAGTCAAAAACTCGGCATCTCGTCGCTGCGCTGTAATCCGTATTTGCGCAGTTTCTCGACGAGGGTCGTGCGGCGCATCCCCAACCGTTTAGCGGCGTGGGCGACCACGCCGTCGGCATCGTCCAAGGCCTGCTTGATGAAACTGACCTCCAAGTGACTCAGGTGTTCCTTGAGGTCGATCCCCTCCCGCGGCAGGCGCGGCTCGGTCATGACCTGTGTCAGGGACGCGGCGAGGAACGGCTCCACGCTGCTCTGCACCGGGCCGGCACCATCGTCCTGCCGGAACTTCTCCGGCAATTCGTTCACGTCCACCACTCCGAAGGGGTAGAGGATGGCGAGACGTTCGATCAAATTGGCCAACTCACGCACATTCCCCGGCCAAGCGTACTGGCACAGACACAGGACTCCCGCCGAAGTCAGGCGCACCGAGCCGCGCTTCTCGTGCTCGATGCGGGTGATGAGTTCATTAACCAGTAGCGGAATATCCTCGATGCGCTCGCGCAGCGGCGGCATCTCGATGGGAAATACATTGAGCCGGTAGTAGAGATCTTCGCGGAAGCGCTGGCTCTCGATCGCCTCCTCGAGGTTGCGGTGGGTCGCCGCGATAATCCGGACATCCGTACCAATGGTCTTGTTGCTGCCCACCCGCTCGAAATTCTTCTCCTGCAGGACCCGCAGCAGCTTCACTTGCATGGCCATGGGCATGTCGCCGATCTCGTCGAGAAACAGCGTCCCGCCCTCGGCTAGTTCGAAACGGCCCTGGCGCGCGCTGATCGCACCGGTAAACGCCCCCTTCTCATGGCCGAACAACTCCGACTCCAGGAGATCCGGGGGAATCGCGCCACAATTGATCGGCACGAACGGCCGATCCCGGCGCGTGGAATAGTAGTGGATATTGCGCGCCACCACTTCCTTGCCGGTCCCGGATTCTCCGAGAATAAGCACAGTGGCCTCGGTTTCCGCCACCTGCTGAATCAGCTTGCGTACGGACTGCACGCTACGGCTGTTTCCCACGAGGCTGCGGAACAGCTCCACTGGCCGGCGCTGTTCCTGGCCAGACTGGTTCTCGCGGTAGATCTGGGCCTGGTGCAGGGCATTGGTAAGTTGGGCGTACTTGATCGGGACTTCAATGCTGCCGAGAATCCGGGCGGCACCGTTGCCGTTGCTGCTAGCGATCGACACCGACTCGGCGTTCCCCAGCAAGAAAGTTGGAATGTTGGGATCGAAGTCGGCGAGTTCCTTCAGACGCACCCGCAATTCCTTCTCCGGGTCACACTCACCGATAAACGCGGCCAAGTACGGTCCCGATTCGCCCAGCTTCTCCTTCAGCCGTCCACGGCACTCGGCTACGAAGACGGGTTCGTAGTCCATGAACTCCAACACTGTCTGGAAGCGCGCGGCGCGCTCCGGGTCCTTGTCGAGGATGAGTACCTTCTGCTCCGCCATGTCTGGGATACCCTGTCGGCGGGGGCCAGTCGGGGCCCGTGGGTCCCTCCTGCCCTGCGCCATTCTATTGTAGAGATTGTTATTGTTTTCCGGGTGCCGCCCCCACCGGGGCCGCCCTCATGACCCAATAACATAAGCACGAAGGGGGGTGGATGTCAAAATTTTGTCTACCCGGAGGCACCACCGCTGCCGGCAGGCCGGGAGGCGCGAGACTCAGTCGTCGGCGCGGGGGGCGGACCGGCTCTGGGCGATCTGACGGCGGTGGTTGCGGAAAATCAGGCGTTCCAGCCCATCCGCCACCGCCTCGCTGAGACCCTCGAAGAGCACCTGGACCCGACGGCCCCCGTCGGGGGCCGTCGCCACGAAGACCACCCGTGCCGGCAGTTCCAGTGGCCTGGGATAGGAAGGCTGCAGGTGGAGACTCACCACCACCGGCGCTGCCGCGGCAGGCAATTCAGATGCGGTCCACTCCAGGCCACGGGCACTCAGCCGGATCGGCGTCTGCGCCGGCAGCGGCTGGTCCCGGGTGACCAAGTGGCCGACCAGATCCAGCAACACGTTCAGTTTGAAATCCAGGTGGCCGAGCTCAGAGCCCACCCCCGACTCATCGCTGGTATCGGGCCGGAAATCGTCCAGGGCAGCCGCCACCCGCAACACCGTCTCGTTGTCCCGGTTGAGGCGTACCGATTCCGCCGCCGTCAATGTGGTCGGCATGGGCCGCCACGCCAGGGGCAGGAAGTCCTGGTAGCTCAGCCCTTCGAAGAAGGGGTCCTGGGACGATGAGGGAGCCATGAGGGCAAGATACCCGATCCGGTATTGCGGGAACAGAGCGCGCCTATCAACGCCCGGCCTGCCGATAGGCTCGAACCGCGCGGCTGCCCTGACCCAAGCCGCGGAGTGTATCCACGATCTGATTGCGACGCGCCTTGCCCAGTTCGATCACCCGCTGATCCAGGGCCACAAGGGTATGGACTGCCTCGGTCAGTCCGGCCGACGCGGCCACGACCGGGGCTTGGGAAAAGTAGCGTTTGATCCGCCCGCGCCGGTCCTGCTCCTGGGCCGTAACCGCCTCCCAGTCCCCTTGTTCGGCCGCTGCCACCATCGCACGGGACAAGGACAGGATGTCACCCAAGGCGTCGGCTTCCGGGGTTGCCAACTCAGGTGCTTGGTTCACGTTTAGCGCCCCGTCGCCGCGGCCGGCTTTGCGGCCTCACGCTCGATCGTCTCCGGCGCCGCACGCGGCGCATTCTTGATCTCGTCGGGGATTGCATCCCACGCCGACTTGATCTCACGCAGCAGGGAGGCCACTTCATCCAGCATCGCGGGATTGTTTTCCACATGGGCCGACATCAGCCGACGGACCATATAGTCATACAGGCTATCCAGGTTCTCCACCAATTCACCCCCGCCGTCCTTGTCGAGACTCATGCGTAGCCCGTTGATGATGGAGATGGCCCAGTTGATCTGATGCCCCTTGGCCTCGAAGGCACGGCGTGCCATGGATCCTTTCGCGGAAGCAATCTTATCCAGCGCGCCCTCCATGAGCATCTGTACCAACCGGTGCGGGCTGGCACTCTCGATCCCCGATTCCATCGCGGTCTGGCTATACTGCTTGAGAGCGCCGTGCAGGTTCTTGTAGCCCATGTCTACGACTCCATCCTATGGTTGAAACCAACGTCGTACAGACGCTGCTGCCCCGATGTCGATGTCGATGTCGATCTCTATCATGTCCACCGGCCGGATTACTCCCGCACCACTACTGCCAAGCACCATACATAGCCCGGGCAGCGCCGCTAGCTGCTGTGTCAGAAAACCGCCCGTGGTCTTCATCGCAACGTAGATAGCTGCTGGCTCAGAAAACTACTAGTAGTCTGCATCGTACCGAGCAGCGCATCCAGCGACGAATATTGAGCCATTAGCGCTGTCTGCTGAGCATTCAGCATCTGCTGCTGATTGTCGATCTGATCCTGGAGCATGCTGATGCTGCTATTCAGACCCTGGGTCTGGCTCGCCACCATACCGTTGGGCCCGGTCAATTGGCCGGCCAGCGCAGCCAGGCGCGTCGCAAACCCCTGGGTACTGTCCGCGAACACCCGGGCCACGCCCTGCGGATCGGTGCTGAGGGCGGTGTTCAACTGGGTGGTGTCGATCCCCATCGTGCCGTCCTTCTGGATCGACACGCCGATTTCCGCGAGATACGAGTAGGTGTTGCTCACGCCGGTCGCCGGGGTGTTGATGACCCCGAGCAACTGGGACTTGACCATGGAAACGGTTCCATCTCCGGAAAGGCTCCCGGTCTGCAAAGACCCGAGCGATGTTTGGAGCGCGTTGTAGGCGTCCACGAAACTCTGAATGGACTTGGTAACCGTCGTGGGGTCCTGGCCCACCGTCAGCGCGGTAGTGACGCCGGTGGCACTGGTCCCGACCAGATTCAGCGTGACCCCCTGGATCACATCGGAGATCGTATTAGAGGACCGGGTAGCCTGTTGTCCATTGACCTGAATCACCGCGTCCGCGGCCGCCTGGGTCGTAGCCAGAGAGAGGGGGTCCGTGATCGCGGTGCCACTGCTGTTCGCGAACGACAGCGTCAAGGCGTTGGCTGTCCCCGTCTGATTCGACGAGAGCACGAGCTGGTAACCCGCGTCCGTGTGGAGTATCGAGGCGGTAGCACCCGTGTTGTTTGTAGCGTTGTTGATAGCGTCGGCGATACCGGTAAGGGTCTGCCCGCCGATCGCTACCGTGAATGCGTTGGAGCTGCTGCTGCCGACCTGGATCGTCATGGTGTCGCCGGGATTCCCGACCGTCGTGGTCGTGGAATCCGCAAACGCCGCGGAGGCCATCTGCTGCGCCTGCGCCAGGCTGGTGACCCCAATTTGGTAAGATCCGACGACCGCGGTCCCATCGGCGCTGGCAGTAAACTTGGTGGTATCCGCCGAGGTCGCGGTATGGGCCTGAAATTGGTCCAGGGTAAGCCCTTGGAGCGCAGTCTGAAACGTGGACAGCGAACTCGACAACTGTCCGAGGCCGCTCACTTCAGCCTGGATGCCCGACTGCTGCGCTTGTAGCGCCTGCATGGGTTGGCTCGCAACCGCCATCAGCTGACTGACGATGCTGGAGACGTCGAGCCCCGTCCCGATCCCGGGGGCGCTCAGGGTGGGGGAAAGATTGCTGCTGCTAATCGTCATGGCACACCTCGGCTAACCTGCAAATCATAAGCGGGCAAGAGCAATGCGCGCAGCTAGGCACGCGCGCGCAACAGGATGCCGGCCAGTTGTTGCATCCGGTGGTCCAACGACAGAATATCCTGCGATGGAATCTGCCGGATCACCTGGTTGGTCTTCATATCAATCACCTTGACCACGATACGGTCAGTCTGTTTATCGACGGAGAACTGCAGCTCGCTGCTGGTGGCCTGTACACTCTGGTTCAACTGACGGACCGCGGCGTTAACCGCGGCCTCCGATATGGGAGACACGCCCGCGCCTATTGGTGTACCCACTGGCAATGGATTCGAAGTGCCTGGAAGGACAGCGCCCGCGGGTACTGGGGCACTACCGACCGGCGGCCCGCCCTGTCCCTGGACCGGTCCCACTGGGGGGTTTGGGTTCAGATCAATTGGCATGACGCTCATATGATCGCCTGAATCTTAGAAACGGCGTACGGGGCATCCTGCCCCGTACGCTGTCCAATGCTACCGTTACCGTAACAGCGTCAACGCGATATTGGGACTCGTGTTGGCCTGTTGGAGCACCGCCACACCGGCCTGCTGCAGGATCTGGGCCCGTGATAGATTCGCGGTTTCCTGCGCGAAGTTCGCATCCACGATACGGCTACGGGCCGCGGTAAGGTTCTGCGCCGTATTCGTCAGGTTATTGATCACCGCACTGAACCGGTTCTCCACCGCGCCGAAGGTGGCACTGTCGGCCGCCACGGTCTGGATATCCGCCTGGACGTTGGCGATCGCCGCGGAGGCCGCCGCCTGGGTGCTAACATCGACGGTGCCGGTGGCAGTCAGCCCGGCGGCATAGGACTTCAGCGTGGTGAGATTGAGCCCGGTCACCGAGATCTGATCGGAGGCACTGCCCTGCGCTCCGACCTGGAAGGTGATGGTGCCGCTGGTCCCAGCCAGCATATTGACGCCGGTGAAGCTGGTGGTCTGAACGATCTGCGAGATATCCTGGGTCAACTGATCCACCTCGGCCTGGAGGCCGGTACGGTTCTGGACGGTACCGTTGGCCGATTGCACCGCGAGCTGGTTGATACGCTGCAGGTCGCTGCTGATCTGGGTCATCGCGCCCCCGGCGGTCTGGGCCAGAGATACGCCGTCGTTGGCGTTGCGCACCGCCTGATTCATGCCGTTGATGTCCTGCGTCATCAGCTGGGAAGTGAAGAATCCAGCTGCGTCGTCCTTGGCACTGTTGATCCGCAGTCCAGAGGAGAGGCGTTGGATGGCCTGAGACAGGGCATCTTGGGACTTGCTCAGGTTGTTCTGTGCAACCAGAGAATTCATGTTGGTGTTGATGACTAGTGCCATGGTCGGAACCCTCGCAAACCACGAATAACCATTATTTATATAAGGTTACCCGGGGAATCATTCTTAGCGGATATGCGTGGGCGCATCGCCTGCGCATTCACCGCTCCCGGTCCCTGTATCGGATCGCATCGGACAAAACTTGAGGTGGGATGACAATAATCCGGCGCGGAAAGCACGCCTCCTGGAAAGGGCGCCCCAGCGCTGCCTGAGTCCCCCTTCAGCCACCTCCGTGTGCCTGAATGTCCGCCCCGCCCACCGCCGCCCCGGGACAAACCAGCGCCTCCAGCCATTGCTCCAGGTGATCCTCAAGCATCCAATCCCTCAGGACCCAGTCCCGCAACCGGTCTCCCTCCACCGCCGCCGCGTCCAGGTCGTGGGCGCGCTCCCGGATCGCCTCGATCCACGCCCGCGAGTTGTTAGGCACGCGACATACCGGCGCATCCCGGTAGGGTTGGATATCGCTGCACACCACCGGCCACCCCAACGCCCCGTACTCCAAGATCCGTAGATTGCTCTTGGCCTCGTTGAAACGGTTGCGCGCCAGAGGAGCGACAGCCAAGTCCAGGTTCAGCCGTGCCAGCACCTTGGGATAGTCGTCAAAAGCCACCGCCGGGCACAGTTCTGCCGCCAATGGCCGCAGTTCCTCCAGACACATCCCAAAGAACACCCAATCCAATTCACCCGCGGTTTCTTTCACTACCTCGATCAGGAGCTCCAGATCCCCACCGTGCTGCATTGCCCCCGCCCAGCCAACCCGGGGTCGCCGCGCGGTCCGGCGTTCTGACCGAAGTGCGCCCCAGACCGAGCGTTCGAGATAGTTCGGCACGATCCGCACATCCTGGGCCCACTCCCGGTAGGCCTCTGCCAACGGTTCCGTCGTCACGACCAAGCGGTCCGCCAAACCAATACAGGTCCGCAGCCGGCGCTTGATGTCCTTGAACACGGTTTTCTGGAAGGGATTTTTCCCGGGAAGCTCGAACATCAGGTCGTCCTGCCCGAACACCACGAATCCCTGGCGGAGTTCCCTGTACTCCTTGATGAGGGCAATCTGCGAATCGTGAACAGCGTTGTGCATGAAGAGGGTATCGGGCCCTAACCGCGCGAGCTCCGTCACCGTAGGCATGGGCGCTGTCTCACTGTAATACTCGACGACCATCGGGCGGGCACGCCCTGCGCCCTCGAGGCCCGCCAGGGGATCCGCGAGGCGATAGCGCCAGGATCCGTAGGAGCCGGCCCCGACCCCGACGATCCGGTGGTCCTCACGGAGTGCCGGATCCCACGGACAAAAAAGGTTTACATCCGGGCGCCAACCCCCACCCGTGAGCGAAAGATTGCGGTTATAGGCCGGGTCACTCGCAAGTCGTCCCAGCCACTGTGCCCGCATCCGCGCCGCGTCCCGCTCGATCCCGTGCCGATCAGCATCACACGCCTCACGCACGGATGTATGATGGTGGACCACCGTCACGTACGGGGTCCACACCACCTTGTACCCCAACCTACCCACTCGCAGACACAAGGCCACATCCCAGAAATGTCCCGCCGCCGCCATCTCGGTCGCCATGACCTGTCGGTACAGTTCAGCGCGGATCATCAGACAAGCCCCGCTAACCGCGGAAAGGTCCTGGACGCAGGCAAGACGCCCCAGGTACCCTGGGTCCGTCAGCGTTTTCCCAACATCCCGGCACTCCGCAACGCCCCAGGGGCCGCCGCCCAGGATGATCCCCGAGTTCTGTATCCGCTGGTCAGGGAACACCAGCCTTACCCCTACGACACCAACGTCGTCGCGCTTGGCGAGGGATACCATCCGGCTCAACCAGTCCTTCTGGACTATCAATGTGTCGTCGTGCAACAGCAGCACATATTCTCCTGACGCCTCCCGGACCCCCGCGTCCAGAGCCGCCGTAACCCCATTTTCTCCGCCGCTCGAAACCACACGCACCCGGTTGTCGCAAGCCATTAGTTCGTACAGGCACTGGCCCAGGCTAGGATCCTGTTCCGTTCCGGTCACCACGACGACTTCGAGGTCCGGGTACTCCGTGTTGGAAAGTACCGTCCGGATACATGGCTCAAGAAACCGCAAACGTCCATCGGTGGGGATCACCACAGACACGCGGCAGTGTTCGCCCACTGGATACTCGATAAACTGGGTACCCTCGGCACGACCCTGATGAACAACCGCGTGCACGCCACAACGCTGCAGATGCGCTTCCAGATGTCTTCGACATACACCGTGTGAGGCGGCGAAATCCACTGCGGCAGCATTGCCGCCACTGCGGTGGAAAAGTAAATCTGGCACATGACCGACCGACTTTTCCCCCGAATGTTCCAGCACTCGCAGCACGGTATCATACGTTCGGCTTAGGCCATCCCCGCCCGAAAATCCTCCGATCGCGACCAACACATCCCTGCGCACGAAACAGAGGGCGCCTACATAGGGTGTAGAACGAAGCAAATCTAAGTTGAAATCCGGCTTGAATTTAGGGGCGACACGGCGCCCGTCCGCCAACCATACATCTTCATCCACATAAACCACCCGCCAATCGCCGAACAGAGCCAAGTAGTGCGCCAAGCTGGCAAGCAAGGACGCATCGAAGCGGTCTCCGACATCGATCTGCGCCAACCAATCAGCCTGCGAAGTGGCCACAAGCTGATTTACCGTATCCTGGAACTCGCCGTCGGACGCTACCCATTCGCACATCGGCAGCGCCTCGAAGTCCGGCTGTCGGCATGGAAAATCCGCGACAACACTAAGGCCCCATCCACCGTAGGTCTGCGCGGCGAGCGTATCAACGGTATCGGCTAGCGCCGCCTCCTGTCCCTCGTGGAGGCAGACGATGAGATGAATGGCGGGCGCATCGCGGAGCCCGTCCAACCTCGTCGCTACCCTGTGGGAACGGCGCTCCCGCCAAAGCTCGTACTCAGCCGATATCTGCGGCATGCGATTTGGTCTGGTTTGGAAGTTAGCAAGCACGTCCACATAGGCCTGAAGGTAGGATCGGGCGCCACGGCTCGCCGTGTAGTCGGCCAACACCCGTTCCCGCGCCTTACCAGCGATCGCCAATCGCCGGTCCCGGCTTTCCACCAAACTCGCGATCGCATTGACCCATTCATCCACATCCTCCCCTGCCAGCAAACCCGTTTCCCCATGCACCACGTCCGCAACATAGGGCGGAACTGCTGAGTAGACACCCGCGATCCCGCAGGCGGAATATTCCAGCCATTTAATATTGCTCTTTACCCGGTTGAACGCGGTATCACGAAGCGGCGCCACCGCGATGTCAACGCCAAGGCCCTGCAGGGTCTGTGCATAAGCAGCGTAGCCCGGCTGAAACTCTCGCACCGTCAGATTGGGCAGCCCCCTCAGACGCTCTGAGATGCAGCCAGCGAATTCGAACCGTACGCGGCTACCATATATTTTCGCAATGATTTCGAGTGCCGGCTCGATGATTTCCAAGTCATCCAGGTGGGTCCAGGTGCCGACATAGCCGATCACGACTACGGCGCTCCCGTCGACCGGCTCCCGATTCCACAAACGGTCATCCAGCAGGTTTGGCAAAATATAAATATTGCTGTTGTACGACGCAAAAGCCCGCCGCAGCTCTTCCGTCGAAACCGTCAGCGCATGCACGGACGTCACCGTTTCCAGAATATACGGCCGCATTGCCGCTGCCACGGCGTACCCAGGGTTAGCCTCCGGAATCGCCGTTACGAGGTCGTCGGCCTCGTAGATCACCGGCTTTCCCGAAGACAACAACAGCCGGATCAACTCCATGTTGACCGCGGATGGGAAGAACCTTTGGACAACAAACAAATCGGCGGAATCGAGCAGCTCGAAATCGATCCTCGCGGTTGCGTCCGCTTCAGGGACCGCCCAGATGACCTCCACCTGCTTCTGGAGAGATGCCAATGGGCTGACTAGACGAATGTGCGCGCACCCCCATTCCTTCCTCTCGGTAGAAAGGATCCCGACGCGTAACGGCCGGCCCAACTGGCGAAGGATTGCCTCCGGCTCTACCATGCTCCGTATTGCGCCCGATGTGGATTCGGGAGCTGCATTCTTATGGTTAAAATCCTGCTCCAGAAGTTCAATATCCGACCGCAACCGATCCAGGTCAGCGAGTCCACTTTCATCACCGTGTGACGCTGCGAGTAAGGCATCATAGAACTCGGCGGCCAGCGGGCCCAACCGGGCGTGGTCTTGGACCGTGGGCGGTCGCCTCATGTGGTGATGCCGCAGCTGCGGAGAAAGGAAGGCCTCCACGCGACGCGCGACGGTTTCCGTCTCCGGATCCAGGACGACTCCAAGACCGGAGGCAAGATGCCGAATCGCGCTTCTCCAATCACCGAGTAATTGCTCGTAGGTAATAAAGACGCGCTTGGTGCCACGGCTGTCGTGCTCGGCGTCCAAAAGATATCTGAACCAGAGCAGAAGTGACCTCGTCTGCGAGAACCCATCTCGCTTCGCCAAGGAGGCAGCGATTTCCAGCGGGTTACGGATGACAAGAACGTGCCGCGACTCAGTCCGCGCGCGCTCCAGCACGCGGTGCCAAAACGGGAGCGTACGGCACAAGCGCGGGTCCTTGATGCCCCAAAGCTTCGTAGCCGAGAACTCGCCGTCCACTAATGTCGCTGCATCGTTCAACAGTGCCGTGAACTCCTCCAGACTCTGGCCATCATTCCTCAGTGGACCAGGACGATCCCATGCTCCTCCGAAATACGCCAACACACGTTCATTTAGCGCCATGACAGCGGGATGCTCCCAGAACCCGCGCGCATTATCGTCCTGAGGGGGGATCATCCGGGATCCGAGACGGACACCGTGCAGGTTCAACACCCGCGCCAGCGCTGACGTTCCACTGCGATGCATCCCGACAATGAGGATGGCTTGTGGCATATCCCCAACCTCAGGGGATTCACCTTCAGCTACCGGTTCCGGACTCATGTGCGCTGAGGAAACCTTCGCCACGCCCGAGGTAATACTGGATTCCTGCGGCCGGTCCGGCGTCGTGTCATCCCGCGTGCCGCTGCGCAATATCGCGAACCCCCGATCGTCGTCTTTTTCACTACGCCTACGCTGCGGAGTGACCAACCCATCGTCGAGGTCTACCCGCAGCATGGTCACCCCCCGGTAGCCACCAATCCGTACAATTCGAGTCACGCCGTAGCGGCGAAGGGTATCCGACAGCGGTTCATGAAACGCGTTAATCCCACTGGAGTACCGTTGCAATGGGGGGGAGTCGTACCCTCCGATCATCAGGCAGCGGCCTGTCGATCGAAGCAATTTCCCAACAATTTGTTCATATCGGATTGGGTCATGCTCATGGATCAGGACGTCAAAGCACAGCACCAAATCCGCGTCGATGTCAGCACTCTCAGATAACTCCAGAAAATCGCCGGGGAGAAACTTCCAATGCGGAAATGCCGTTCGATTGCGCTCTATTACGCATCCTGCTATGTCAATTCCGGTATATTCGGGCCATGGTCGGCCCGCGACTGATGCGAGATCACCACAACCCACATCCAACACACTGGCAGGCCCCATTTCCTGCGTGAGCTGGTCAATAATCACGCTCTTATACCGCGCAAACTGCGCCCGCGATCCGACCCCGGAACCGAGATCAGGCGCGTCTCGATAATGTTTTTCCCAGAACACCGAATTACTGAATCGGTCCGATGCTGTACCGGCATCGCCGAGGGTTATGTTGCCTATAATCGATTCGTTTACCCGCTTGATCCCCAGATTGGGTGCACGGTAAGCCGTAAGACCCAAGGTTCCGTCCGCATTCACGCGGTCATGGTAGTGAACTATATATGGCTCTACATCGTCCGGATGGAAGTTGGGTGCCACTGGTATATGGGTTGGGAAGTTCATTTCAATCGGCAGTGGTATTACCGGGCACTGGATCGCCTGCAGTGCGAGGGCGAGTGCCAGTTGGTCGGTAAAGAACGCGTGCTGTTCAAGCCAAGGCAGGTCCATTCTGGCGTCGAGCAGCCATGCCACGTATGCACCCCAGCTCGCGCGCAGGGACGATATCCACTGCACTGGAATGGTAAGCAGGCCACTATTGAAATACGGGGGGACCACGCCACCATCGGAACTACATACGTATCGCTGCCCGGGCATCGGCAGCCCTGCGTAGTCAAAAAGCTGGTGCCACTGCGTCTCACTCAAGGGATTAAGATCGACGATCTTGGCGCTTATCCCACCCGTGTGGAGTTGTGAGCGGAAGTCCCTAACCACAGCCATATCGACATCCATGGCGACGAGCAGGCCCACACCTGCCACCTGTTCCAACATACGAAGCTTGTTGGCATGCGGACAGCGCGGATCAAACCGCGGCACGACCCTCACATCGGCACCCGCTTCCTCGAGCGATGCGCGGATTCCGGAATCGACAGACTCGACGTAATTAACCGCGATTCGAGCGCTCGCTAAACTCCCGCCGAAAGACCTGATCGTACCGACCAGATTCGCGACCTTGATGTGGTGATCACGACGGTCTTCCGCCACACAAGCGATCAACAATTCATCCGCATCCATTGTTTGGGACCCACGTGTTTGGCGCGAGACAGGCGCGAGCGCCACTAAGGGATTCCGACCACCGGCCAGGCCAGGCGCAATCTGGCCGCAACTCGGTGACCACGCGGCGCATGGGCACCGGCGCTGGCTGACGTGCGGGTATACGGCAGGCATTCGGACCGGCCGGGCTCGTATTTCCGTGTTCTGCCGTCACGGTCGCATCCCTTCGCCGAGGAGAACGGCGAGCCACGCAGCAGCTCGCATGAGACTCAATGCAAGATGCAAGCTTCGTACCACATTGCCGCGTGTCGTGCGCCCGCCGTGGCTCAGCGCAGGTAATTAAACAAGGACAGGCCCTGGATCTTGGCAAAGCTCTGTTGAGCCGCCTGCAAGGCCAGAAGCTGCTGATTGAGTTGGATTGAAGCCTGGGCGACGTTCACATCCGCCAGTTGCGACCGGTTTGTCGTTACTTGGGTGAGGAAATTGGTATTTAGATTTTTTTGGTCGGAAATTGCATTGAGGCGCGACCCGATCTCTGTCTGCACAGTCAGAACATTATTGAGCGCGTTGTCCAGATTCGTCAGGGAACTCTGACTCGGGTTGTTGGCCTGCAAGCCCGCAATCAGGTCCGACAAGGTCTTGAAGACGCTCTGCTTCCCACCCCCACTCGCGGGGACATTCATGAACACCGCGGAACCGGAATCACCCACCGCGACCTGCCGGCTCGGCCCGATCTGCGCGAGTCGCTGGCCACTGTCTCCCGTATAGGTGTAGGTGGTACCCGTTGCGCTCACCGGTGCACTGCCGCTGCTGTACCCGGCGAATATGTACTTCCCATTAACATCCTGAGTATTGGCGACGCTCACGACCTGATCAAGGATCTGCTGCACCTGGGTCGCGATGCCCTGGCGTGCCTGCGCGCTCTGCGTCCCGTTCAGACCCTGCACGGCCAAGTCCCTGGCGCTCTGCAGACCATTGACCACGGAAGTCAGAGCACTGTTTTCTACATTGAGGCTAGCAGTCGCAGCATCGGCATTGGTTTGATACTGATTGGTCTGACTGATCGACACATCCAGGCTCTGCACCTGCGCCGCCGCAGCGGGATTGTCCGACGGACTGAGCAGCTGCTGCCCGGTCGCCAGTTGCTGCTGCGTCTGGCTCAGCAGGGTCTGCTGGTTCAGGATGCTCGCGGTGCCCTGCTGAAACATGTCGATCGTGGCGATACGCATGGCCGATTACCTCACCGCGCTGAGGAGGGACTGAAACAAGGTGTTGGACACCGAAATGACCTGCGCAGCCGCTTGATAGGCTTGCTGAAACTTGATCATGTTTGCGGCCTCCTCGTCCAGGTTCACCCCGGATACCGAGTCCCGGGCCTGTTGTGCCTGCTGCAGCAGTGCGGTCTGCGCCTGCTGGGCAATGTTGGCCTGCTGAGTCTGGCTGCCGATATTCGCCACGACTTGCCCGTAGGTGTCGGAGTAGGTGGCCGTGCCCGATGCGAGGAGCGGCTGACTCTGCAGGCCCGCCAGCAACACCGCGTTGCTGTTGTCACCGGACCCGCTGGTGTTATTGGACATGACGAACTGATCGCCAGTGGCCGGAGTCCCGGTGACGGTGAACTGAATGCCCCCGGCCGAAAACGTCTTGCCGCTGTCGACCGTCGGGTCATAGGCGAAACTCCCACTCACAGCGCCTGAATAGTTGAAGACCTTCGCCGTGGCATCATAGGTAAATGTCACGTTGCTGCTCAGGGGTAGGCCGCTGGCCGTCGTCGCAGCGACGTTGGTAAAGCTCCCGGAGCCGGCATTGGTCGGCGTCCCGGTGGAATTCGTAGCGGCATTGATCTGCACCGGGGCCGCCGCGGCGACCTTGCTGGGATCAGTAATTGCCATGCCTATCTGGGCGGCGCCCAGGCGCGTGGGCTGGATCAGGTACTGATCGCCGGCGGCCGCTCCCGGCCCCACCACGATACTCAAGCCATCGGCAACGAACGGGTTGGTCGACGTCCCGGCGCCGGACATTGGAATATTCTTCCCGTCACTAAGCCGGGTCAGGGTGTAACTGCTCCCGTTGTAAGCCAACGTATAGTCTGAAGTCGTTAGATTGCCGACATTGCTGAACCCGACGCTGATCGATCCGCTATTACCGGGATTCGGCAAAACCTGTGGCTGGGGCACGGTAAAGAAATTACCGCCGAGCTGACCATTTAGGTCCATACCCAGTTGCTGCTGCTTGTTGAAGGTACCGGCCAATCCGATAGCGACGCGGCCTAGCCCGTTGAGGGCGGGATCCAGCACGTTCGTACGGAACTGCAGCATGCCGCCCACCTGCCCCCCAGTGATCTGATTGGTCACGACCACCGACTGGCTACCAAAGGTCAGGGTGATGTCCTTCCGGGAAGGGTTCACAGAGTTGTTGACCGTGGCGAGGGTGGCGGCCTTCAGCCCCACCACCAGAGACTGGCCACTTCCAATGGAGACATCCAGTGCTCCATTGCTCTCCGTGCTGGTAGTGACTCCAACCTGCTGGGCGAGCTGGGTTACCAGGGCATCACGCTGATCCAGGAGATCGTTGGGGCTCACGCCCTGGCCCGCGGCCTGCGCGTTGACGATCTGCTGGTTCAACTGCGCGATTCCCTGGGCAAGGCTGGTAATATTCGACGCCGCGTTCGTCAGGTTCTGATTGACGCCGCTGTCCAGGCTGGTGAGCTGAGCACTCAGGGTATTGAAGGTCTGCACCACGGATTGGCCGCTACCCAACAAGGCCTCCCGGGTAGCGGTGGACGTGGGGCTATTGGCCACATCCTGCACGGAATTGAAGAAGTTTTGGACGGCGGTAGTGACACCTGAACCGCTCGTGCCCAACAAATTGTCCACTTGGCTCGACAGCTGGTAGAGCTGCTGCAACTGATTCTGTGCGGAAGTATTGGTCACCACCTGATTGTTAAGAAATTGATCGTAGACGCGCTGAACCCCGCTCACCTGCACACCGCTACCGATGTAACCCGCACCGGTAAACTGCGCCTGCTGGGGAGTCAGATTCACCCGTTGGCGGGAATAGCTCGGCGTATTGACGTTAGCTATATTTTGGCTAACGGTATTCAGCAACGTCTGGTCCGCGAGGAGCGCGGAGGCCCCGATACTCAGCAGGTCGGCCATTTCAGCACTCCTCCGGGAGTCCCGTCCGATAGAGGTGGACGTCAAATCGGTATTTCACGGCAGCCCCTACGGTTTTCCGCTCGTCCTTCAGATTAACGGCCGACCGTCGGTCTCCTTGAGGGACGATAGGGCATCCCGCAGGGTCGCGCCTCCCAATACGCCCTGGAGTTTGGCGGCATAGTTGGGGTCGGTAGCGTAACCGGCCTCCTGCAGGGCGGTGGCAAAGGCCACCGGATCCCCGCCGCTGGCTAAGGCCTGCTGATAACGTGGGCTCTGCTTGAGCAAA
This sequence comes from Chromatiales bacterium 21-64-14, assembly GCA_002255365.1. Taxonomy (NCBI): domain Bacteria; kingdom Pseudomonadati; phylum Pseudomonadota; class Gammaproteobacteria; order Chromatiales; species Chromatiales bacterium 21-64-14. The sequence continues at coordinate 62,440 of NCBI01000006.1, read as the reverse complement.
TGGACATAGTCCGCAAAGCTTTCGGCATAGGACCCGTAGGCCCGGAACGGCTCCACGCGGCGCACCGCGGTTCCGTCCTGGTACTCCACGGTGGAAACTCCCACGCTGGGGCCACTCCAACCGGAACCGGCCTTGATCCCAAACAGGTTGTGGCTACTGAGTCCGTTCGGATGGTGGATGACCGCGCTCCCCCAACCCGTCTCGAGCGCCGCCTGCGCCAACAGCACCACTGGGCTGACCCCCAAGGCCGCCGCCGCGGTTTGCGCCAGCGGCCACACCTTGTGTACGAAGGCAGCCGGGCCACTGGAGGGGCCTCCCTCGGGGGGACTTCCCGCGGGCACGTCGGTCGCTACCGTCCCCGGTGTCCGTACCTGAGGTCCCAACGGAAAGGCGCGTTGCTGTTGCCGATGTAGGGGTAGCCCCTTCCGTACAGACGCTCTCAACAGGCTGATGCCCGCGCCGGACACCGCGCCCGGCTGCACCTTGTCGGCGTGGTGGCCCCCGAGCTGTTCCACCAGCAACTTCGCCAAGCCCAGCCCGGAATTCCGGGACATGGACAGGGCCAGTTGCTGATCCGCCAGTCCCTGGTAGAAGCGGGTCTGATCGTTATCCAACAGGCCATGGCCCAGGCCCTCCGTGGCCTTGCGCATGCTCTTCAACATCATTTGGAGAAACAGCGCTTCGAACTGGCGCGCGGCCTGTGCCACCGCGCCGGGCGAATCCCGACCTGCCTCCGCCTTCAATCGGTTGAGGCCCTGGAAATCCAGGTAGACCCCAGGATCCACCATCGGCGCAGTCATGACGCGGGCTCCGGTGGACCGTTATGCCTGGCTCCCATACCTCTGGCACCGCACCTAGAACGCATCCGTATGTCCATCGACTAGGATTAAATGACGATCAGTTGGGCCCGCAGCGCACCCGCCGCGTGCAAGGCCTCCAGGATCGCGACCAGATCGCTGGGTGTGGCGCCCACCTTATTGATGGCCCGCACCAAGTCGTCCAACGTCACGCCCGGCTTGAGCACAAACAACCGCCGCTTCTGCTCGGTGATCTGGATACTGGTCTGCGGGACTACCTGGGTGGTGCCGTTGGAAAGCGGTCCGGGCTGGCTCACCAGGGGTTGTTCGGAGATGGTCACCGAAAGATTCCCGTGCGCCACCGCCGCCGGCAATACCATCACCCCGCTGCCGATAACCACGGTGCCGGTGCGCGCGTTAATGATCACCCGCGCCGGGACCGTTCCGGGGTGGACCTGGATATTTTCGATCATCGAGACGAAGGCTACCCGCTGCGCCGCGTCTGTAGGCGCGTTCACGCGGATCGAGCTGCCGTCCACCGGCTGCGCCGTCCCCTCCCCGATCGCCTTGTTGATTGCCTCAGCAACCCGGTACGAGGTAGTAAAATCCGGGCTATCCAGGTTCAACTGGACGGTGTTACCCGCATCGAAGGATGTGGGCACCGAACGTTCAACCGTCGCGCCGTTGGGAATGCTTCCCACGCTTGGGATGTTCACCGTCACGCTGGAACCACTGCTACCCGACGCCCCAAAACCGCCCACCAGCAGGTTGCCCTGAGCGATGGCGTAGACCTGTCCGTCGGCCCCATGCAACGGTGTCATCAACAACGTACCGCCGCGCAGGCTCTTAGCGTTGCCGATCGATGAGACCGTCACGTCGATCGCCTGTCCCGGCTTCGCGAACGGTGGCAGCTCCGCGCTCACCGACACCGCCGCGATGTTCTTGAGCTGCGGGTTGGCGTTGGGCGGAAGCGTGACTCCGTACTGGGTCAGCATATTCATCAGGCTCTGGACCGTGAACGGCGCCTGGCTGGTCTGATCTCCAGTACCGTCGAGCCCGACCACAAGACCGTAGCCGACCAGCTGGTTGTTGCGTACACCGGCCACCGACGCGAGGTCCTGCACGCGTTCGGCCAAGGCCGGCGCCGCGGTCATAACGAGCAGCATGAGCAGGGAAACACCGGCCGCGACCCGTGCCCCGAATCCAGTGCCGGGCATGCGCCACTCGCCGCGCGTACCGGGCCCACCACCAGCAATCCGGGTGTCTACGGTCATCTCGTTCGCCTCGCATCTGTTTAGGGCGGCATCCATTGGACCGGAAACCTCAGAACGGCCAGAAAACACTTATAAAGAAGCGCGACAGCCACCCCATCTTGCTGGCATCGGCCACCACGCCCTTCCCGCGATAGGTGATCACGGCGTCGCCCACCCGCGTGGACAACACCGTGTTGTCGTCCTGCACATCGACCGGACGCACGATGCCTTGGATGTGGATCACCTCGTCACCCTGATTCAACGTAAGGTGCTTGTCACCCTCCACTACCAGATTTCCGTTGGACATCACGTGTGTGACCATCACCGTGATATTCCCGGTCAGGCTGTTGCTCTGGCTCGTGTCTCCGGCACCCGCGAAGTTATTCGAAGAAGAAAGGGAATTCGCCAAATTGTTATTGCGGTTGGTAAGGAGCGGGAGCAGTCCCGGCGCGGCGAACTGCACCGGAGAGCCCAGGATAGTCGGATTCGCGATATCCACGGTGTCCGTCTTCTTGGCGGTGGTGCTGGCGCTCTTCGATGCCTGGGTATTCTCCGCCAGGACTATGGTAAGCAAATCTCCAACCCGCCGTGCCTTCGGGTCCTCGAAGATCCCGACACTATAACCCGCCTGGTAGATCGCTCCGTTCCTCTGCGGCGGAGGAATTTTCGGCAATTCCATCGGTTTGTAGGCTTCCGGGTGGGAGTACGGCATCGACGCGCACGCCGAGGCCAGCACCGCCGTCAGCAGGATTGCCGCCAAGCGCAAAATCCGAAAATGTCTGTCAGCACCCATTCCAGTTCCCTGTTTGTCGCGATGGCAGCATCTAACCAAAGAAAGGGGGTCATCCTTGACCACCAATTGCGTCCTGCAAACCCCTAGTGCCAGCTCCCTGCCGACTACCGCCTTAAAGGTTGGTACTGGCGAACTGCAACATCTGGTTCGTGGTGGAGATCGCCTTGGAGTTCATCTCATAGGCGCGTTGCGTCTCGATCATGTCCACCAGCTCTTGCACAACGTTCACGTTGGAACTCTCCAGAGAGCCCTGTACCACAGTCCCGAGGCCGGATAACCCGGGGTTCCCACTCTGCGCGGTGCCACTGGCCGCCGACTCCAGGTACAGGTTGTCCCCCATGGGCTGCAGGCCCGCCGGGTTGACGAAATCCGCGAGTTGCAATGACCCGAGCTGCGAGGGGCTCGCCTGCCCGGGCAGGCTTACACTCACCGTGCCGTCGGTCCCGATGGTGACGCTCTGGGCGTTGCTGGGGATCGTGATCGACGGCTGCACCGTATACCCGCTGGAGGTAACCAATTCGCCCTGGGAGTTCACCTGGAAGGTACCGTCGCGCGAATACGCCGTAGTCCCATCCGGCAGGAGTACCTGGAAAAAGCCCCGCCCCTGAATCGCCAGATCCAGCGGGTTTCCGGTCTGTACCAAGTTGCCCTGAGTGAAGAGCTTCTCGGTAGCTACCGGCCGGACGCCAGTTCCCAGCATCAACCCGGACGGCAGCTGCGTATTCTGGGAGGTCTGCCCACCGACTTGGCGCACGTTCTGATACAACAAGTCCTCGAATACGGCTCGGGTCTGCTTATAACCCATGGTATTGGCATTCGCCAAGTTGTTCGCAATCACCGTCATGCGCGTCTGCTGCGCGTCGAGCCCGGTCTTCGCCACCCACAATGCTGGGGTCATCGCATCTCTCCTGAAATCGCTCTGTCTAATCCCGCGGCGCGCTAGTCTACTGGATCACCATCAGCTGCGTCGTGGCTGCGTCGTTCTGACGTGCCGTACTCATTACCTTCACCTGCATCTCATATGCCTGTGCCAACTCGATCATATTGACCATGGCGTTCACCGGGTTGACGTTGCTCGTCTCCAGGGCGCCGGATATCAGTTGTACGTTTGCGTCCGGCGGAACCGGCTTCCCGCTACGACTCACGAACAGGCCATCGGCGCTACGTTGCAGATCGGACGGGGAGGGATTCACCAACTTGATCCGGTCGACTACCGCCAACGTATTCGGCTGCTGCCCCAGGGGAACCACCGACACCGTCCCATCACGTCCGATCGCCAGCTTCTGGTGAGGCGGCACCGCAAGCGGCCCCCCGTTGCCCAACACCGGAAAGCCGGTGCTTGTCTCCAAGATCCCAGCCGTGGTGATGCGCAGGTCGCCGGCCCGCGTATAGGCCTCGGAACCGTCCGGTGCCTGCACCGCGATCCAACCGGGACCGCTCACGGCGACATCGAGGGTACGGCCCGTGGACTCGAGAGTGCCGCTGGAATAATTCACCCCCGGACTCTCCGCCATCGCATACACACGGCTCGGATAGCCTGGCCCGAAAACCGGTTGACTGCGGAACGCGGACAACTCGGAACGGAAGCCGGTCGTATTAGCGTTAGCCAGATTCTGGCTGTTCGCCGCTTGCGCCAGCATCGTCTGCTGGGCACCGGACATCGCGATATAGAGTACACGGTCCATGGAAACTCTCTTATGCCTGCTTGCGTTCCAAGATCATCGTTAACGCATATTGATGATGGTCTGGGTGAGGGTATCCGCGGTGGTAATCACCTTGGCGTTCGCCTGGAAGTTACGTTGTGCGATGATCATGTTTACCAGCTCCTTGGTAATGTCGACATTGGAGCTCTCCAGCGCGCCGGACTGGACGTTACCGAAGCTCGCGGTGCCGGCTTGCCCCAGTAGACGGGACCCAGAAGCGAAGGTTTCCGCCCAACTGGTGTTCCCGAGCTGCTGCAGACCCTCGGGGTTGGCGAAGTTGGCCAGGGCCAGCTGACCCAGATTCTGAGACTGCCCGTTGGTGAATTGGGCCTGTACCACTCCGGTGCTGTCGATATTGATGCCACTCAGCCGGCCGGCTGCGTAACCGTCCTGGGTCAGCGAATTCACCGCGAATCCGGCACCAAACTGGGTCGTGTTGGAATAGTCCAGGGTCGGAGTGATCCCGGTGGTCGGATCAGTACTGTAGGCAATCTTTCCACTCGCCGGACTGGTCAACTGGCCGCTGCTGTTGAACTGCAGGGTCGTCGCGGGGCTTCCGCCACTGGTCAACTGATTGCCGTCGATGTAGAGATAGGCTTGCCACTGATTTGGCGTCGACGTCTTCACATAGTAGGTACTCGCCGTGTGTGCGGTGCCCAGCGAATCGTACATGGTGATGGACGTGGCTTGGTTATAGGTACTGGGGTTGGTCGGACTGAAAGGCGTCGTGGTCGGCGGTGTCGCGCCCGCGGGCAGATTCAGGCCGAGGCTCACGTTGGCGGTCGCCTTCGGGGTGCCAAGTGTATTGGCCAGCTGCAGATCGCTCAGGGTCCCGGTGTTGAAGGTCCCGGGGAGGCTCCCAGGAGGGAACACCTGCAAATGATCCCCAGCGGGGTCGACCACGTAGCCATTATTATCCACGCTGAAGCTACCCGCGCGGGTATAGGCCAAACTTCCATTGTTGCTGACGGTAAAGAAACCCTGTCCACTGATCGCCAGATCCAGATTCTTGCCAGTGGACTGGATATTACCCTGATCGAACTGCTGGGCGACCTTCTGCAGACGCACGCCGCTACCGATGGCCGTGGAACTGATCCCCTGTGCACTAACCGCGTAAACATCACCGAATTCGGCGCGCGAACCCTTGAAGCCGACGGTACCGGCATTGGCGATGTTATTGCCGATGGTGTTCAGATCGGACGATGCCGCGTCCAACCCGCTCAATGCTATCCCGAATGCCATGATCGCTTACCTCTACAGGTTGATCACATGATCTGCTGAACGTCCGACAATGCGACTGGACCGATCCCTCCCAGATTCAGGGTCAAGCCGCTGCCACTGCTACCCAGAATGACGCTGTCCACCGGCGCGGCGATGAGGGTCTGTAGCGCCGTCGACGTCCCGCCAATATTCGCCGCGGTTTGAACCTGATACTGGCCAGCCGGGGCCTGACTGCCGTTATCCTCAATACCGTTCCACTGGAAATTCGCGAACCCGCCCACCGGGGTGTCGAGGCTCATACTGCGTACCAGTTGCCCACTCATGTCGTAGATCTTCACGGTTCCGCCGGTCGCGCCGGCCGGCATCGTGACGGCCCCCTGCAGTACGCCGCCGGTCGATAACAGGCCCGTGTTCTGGGGAACCAGCGCCGTGCGCCCGACTAGGCTCGACGCCTGCAGGGCCTGGCTCGAGGACAAGGTATTGGACAGCTGCGTGAGCGACGTCTGCAGGCCCTGTATCCCGGATACCGTCCCGAACTGGGCCATCTGACTCAGAAACTGGCTATTGTCCATGGGCTGCAACGGATCCTGATTCTGCAGCTGAGTAGTCATGAGCGTTAGAAAAGCGCTCTGCCCCAGTTGCGCCGAGTTGCTGCTCGCCGCGGGCGGCGGGGTCTGAAGCAGGCCCAGTTGCTGCAAGGTTGCGGTGTTGATGGCGGATGTCATTTCGAAACTCCTTCAGGCCCAGTGTAAACTCACTGCCCCAAGCGCAAGGTGTTCAATAAAAGCTGCTTGGAGGTGTTGAGCACCTGCACGTTGTCCTGGTAGGTGCGTGATGCCGAGATCATATCCGCCATCTGCTCGATGGTGTTGACGTTCGGCAGGTGGATATAGCCGTTCTTGTCCGCCAGGGGATTGCCCGGAGAGTAGCGGCTGCGCAGCGGCGCTTGGCTCTGCACGATGCCGGCCACCCGTACCCCAACCGCGGACCCATCTCCGTCGGGACTGTAGACCGCCGAAAACACCGGCATCCGCGCACGATACGTCTGACCCGTGCTGCTGGCGGCGCTGTCGGCGTTGGCAAGGTTGCTGGCCACCACGTTGAGGCGCACAGACTGCGCGCTCATTGCGGAACCGGCCACATTGAAGACGTTGAGTAAGGACATGGCTTAAGTTCCCATAATGGCGGTCATGATCGTCTTGATCCCGCCGGTCAGGAATGTGAGACTCGCCTGATACTGAACCGCGTTGCGCGAGAACTCGGCCTCTTCCTGCTGGGTGTTCACGGTATTCCCGTCCAGGGAAGGCTGGGTGGGCACCCGGTAGAGCAGCGATACGCCACCGAATCCCGTCGCCGAGGGCTGAATCTGATCGGCGTGGGTGACCGTAAGCGCCATGGGCGGCTGTGATCCGGCCGACCCGCTCATTCCCTGCGCCTGTTCAAGGAGCGCCTTGAAGTCGATATCCCGCGCCTTGTAGTTGGGCGTGTCTGCATTGGCGAGGTTGGACGCCAGGATCTCCGCGCGTTTGCCCCGCAGCAGCAGCGCCTGGGCATGAATGCCGAACACCTGATCTAGACTGAACGCCATGACACCCTCCATTCCCTTCAGCTCAAATAAAGCAATGCCCGTGCCAACTTGACAGGCGATTGAATCGAAAGGGTTTCAGTGGGATGGAGGAAGAGACAAGCGAGGTCCAGGCGGCAAACCCAGGCCGCTAGGCGGCAATGCTTGGAAGCTCACGGACCCCGCGGACCTTCAGCGCAGGGGACGGGACGGGTCCTTCAGCCGGTAGACGATACCCCCGCCGACGCGCACCATCTGAAACGATGAGGCATGGTTGGCCAGGGATTCAGACGCGCCCATGACCATGTAGCCCCCGGGATTCAGCACCCGGATCATGCGTTCCAGGATGTCACGGCGGGACTGCGCCGAGAAATAGATCAACACGTTGCGACAGAAGATCACGTCGAAATTGCCCATGAGGGTATAGGGCTTGAGCAGGTTCAGGTCCATGAACCGGACCCGCGCCCGGATCTCCGGATTGATCTCCGAGCCGAATCCCCGGCGCTTGAAATACCGGTCACGCTGCTCGGCCGGTAATCCCCGGGCAAGGTCGCTCTCATGGTAGAGCCCGGAACGGGCCTTCTTGAGCATGGTGGGAGAAATATCCGTCCCGACCACCTGCACCCCGGATGGAAATGCGCCGGGACGGGCGCGCAGGTACTCCTGAATCACGATACTGATGGAATAGGGCTCCTGGCCCGACGAACAAGCGGCAGACCAGAGCCGCGGCATCACGCCGGGACGCTTGTCCAGCTCCGGCAGAATGGTATTGGCGAGGATCTCATAGGGATGTCCGTCCCGGAACCAGTAGGTCTCGTTGGTGGTCATGGCATCGACCACCCGCTCCCGCAGCCCAAGCCCGAGCCCCTTGCGCAAATGCCCCAGCAACTCGCCCACGGATCCGTACCGGAACTCCTCCAGCAACGGCCGCAGGCGCGTGGTCAACAGATATTGCTTTTGGTCTCCCAGCGCGATGCCGCAGGATTCCTCCAGAAACGCTCGGAAGTCCTCGTATTCCGTCTCGGTGAGGCCGGTATCGTTCAAGTCTTCGATCCCTGACACGAAGCCTGTTGCGTGCCTATTATCGTGGCTGGGACCGCTTTCCATCGAGGGTAGACGTCACGCTGCGACGGGGTATCCAAGCGCGGCGGCCGCGCTACGGCGCCGGGGGGCCGCCACGCACCGCGGTGACCGCGATCAGGTTCCGCGGTCGTCGGGATCAGGCGGCGGAGTCCCGGGCACTGGCGTCATGAATCCGGTTCAACACTACGTCAGCCAATTCGTCGGGTTGGAATTTGGCCAGGAAGCGGTTGGCACCCACCTTCTCCACCATGGCGCTGTTGAATACACCACTCAGAGAAGTATGGAGCAGCACGTAAAGATGCTGCAGGCGCGGATCGCTACGCAATTCCGTTGTCAGGGTATACCCGTCCATCTCCGGCATCTCGATGTCGGACACCACCATCACCGTACGCTGGAAACGCGGGTCCTGCGCATCCGCCCACCCGCGGAGCAGTTCGAGCGCGAGCCGACCGTTATCAGCGAGGGTGCATTCTACGCCGATCTGCTCCAGCGTGCGACGAATCTGCCGACGCGCCACGAGGGAATCGTCCACGGCCAGCACATGGGCCTGGGTCACCGCCACGTCCCGGGGCGCCTCTGCCATCAGGGCGGAAACCGGAGCCGGCACACCAACCACGTCGGTCAACACCCGCTCCACGTCGATGATCTCGACCAGATCCTCATCCACCTGGGTCACCGCCGTCAGGAAGCTCGCCTCCCCACCGGCCCCGCGCGGTGGCGGCCGTACGTCTTCCCAGCGCAGATTGACGATGCGGTCCACAGCACTGACCAGAAAACCCTGTACCGACCGGTTGTATTCCGTTATCACGACGAAGCGGGGCTCCGTCGTCGTCAACGGGCCGGCGCCGATGGCGAGAGCCAGGTCCAATACCGGAAAGGTCCTGCCGCGTACATGAGCCACACCGCTGACCACCGGATGGGACTTCGGCAAACGGGTCATCACCGGACAGGGCAACACCTCCTGAACCTTGAACACGTTGATTCCGAATCGCTGTTTGCCGCCTAAGCGGAACAACAGCAGTTCGAGCCGGTTGCGCCCCGCGAGTTGGGTCCGCTGGTCGACGCTATCCAGGATGCTCGCCACCCTTCACCTCCTATTCTGGCCCACCACCGGTATCGGCGCGGTCTTTAATTCCTTTACTGGTACGCCGTGACGGCATGGAATATGCATTTACTCAACCTTGATTAAAGGTCGGGTGATTCGGCGCCGCTGAAAGCCCAGAACCCCGAATCTGAGCGGCGTCCAAACCGCGACCGTTCTGGCCCAAGGAGACACCGTGACGCAAGCCCTGCTCATCACCCGGCATGTCCTCGAAGTGCTGAACGCGGCGCTCGCCGCAGACCGCCAACGGGTGGCCGAATCTCGACAGCGTCATCGCGCCACCGGTGCGGCTCTGGAGCCGGTCACCACCGCCCTGCTGGACTGGAACGATAAGCTCTACCGGATCGCGCGGGAGGGGATGGAACTCATGGAACAGTCGACCGGGCTCATGGAAGGAACCGGGACCTTTCATCATGGGCTCGCCGACCTCAAGGATCAGGTGACCGGGGTGGCCGCGGCGGTAGAGGAGATGGCCGCGACGGCGGAGTCCATCTCCACCCACGCCGGCCAGACGGCGGAGCGCGCCGGTGAGGGCAGCGGCAAAGTCCGGGAAGGCAACGTTTGCGCCTCCACCCTGGTGGGGGAACTGGACCTGCTGGAAGGGGCGGTCCGCACCATGGCCGACAGCATGGAACAGTTGGCCGGGTTCACCCAGCAGATCGACAAGCTCACTGCCATCGTCAAGGACATCGCTCACCAAACCAACCTCCTGGCCCTGAACGCCGCTATCGAAGCAGCCCGGGCCGGTGAAGCGGGCCGCGGCTTTGCAGTAGTCGCCGGCGAGGTCAAGCAGCTCGCCGACAAGACCGCCCAGGCGACTACCGAAATCGAATCCGTCACGGCCACCATGAACGAGTTGTCGCGCACCGCCACGGCATCGGTGCAAACCGGCCTGCAGCGGCTCTCCACCAGCGGCGAATCCCTGGAAACCGTGGTGGTAGCGTTATCGGATATCCATGCGGTGGTGAACGACGTTACCGAGCGTGCCCACCAGATCGCCGTGGCCGCCGGCGACCAGCAGCAGGTCTCCCATAGCATGGCACGCACCCTGAGCGAGATCACCAGCGAGCTGGAGGAAGAGAACCGCCGGATCGGCTTGCTTGCTGACCACGCGCGGATCGTCGCGGCGGCCGGCGCGCGCCAGCTCAACGCCTTTGCCGACTCTGAAGACGACCGGATCCTGTTGTGCGGGGTGAAGGGCGGACACCTGATGTGGAAACTCACCCTGGACGAGGCATTGCGTAAAAACGAGCCCGTGTCACCAGAGGGCGTCAAGGGCCATCAGGAATGCCGCCTGGGCCGGTGGCTGGCCAATCGGGGCCAACAGCGTTACGGCGTGCATCCGGCATTCCGCGGCTTGGTTGCCTCCCACCGCCAACTCCACGAGTGCGGTGCGGAGATCGCAGGTCGGCTGGCGTCCGGTAACCTCGACGCCGCGCGCGCGCAGATGGGTGAGATGGACAGCGCCCTGGACACCGTGTTCAGTGGCATCCACCAACTGCTGCGGGCCAATCCCGCGGAGGACACCCCATCGTGATCCGATTCGCCGGTGTCGCACTCTCAATCGCCTTACTGGCCATCGCACCGACGGTGCCGGCTGCGGAACTGCAGTCCACCGCCAGTATCCGGGACGCCGCGGCCCGGTTTCTGCGCGCCCAGCATGCCCGATCCACCGTGGGCGAGCTGCAAGTGAAAGTGGACGCCCTCGACCCGCGGCTGCGGTTGCCCAAGTGTCCCGTGGCGCTGCAGACTTTCCTGCCGCCGGGCGGCAGGGCGTTGGGGAACACGGCCGTGGGCATCCGCTGCACCGGAGCGCACCCCTGGACCCTCTATGTGCCGGCGCAGGTCGCCCTATACGGAAAAGTCCTGGTAGCGGCACGTGCCCTCACCCGGGGCACCACACTGACCAGCGACGACTTCCGCTTGGCGCGCCGCGACCTGAACGGCTTGGCCTACGGATACCTCACAAACCCCAAGACCGCATTGGGTAAACGGGCGCTCCGCCTCATCCCCGCAGGCGCCGCCCTCACCCCCAACACCCTCGCGTTTCCGCCCCTCGTGCGCCGTGGCCAACAGGTCACCCTCGTGGCAGGAGTGGGCGGCTTGGAAGTACGCATGGCCGGCACAGCCTTGGCGGACGGCGCCAACGGCGCGGATATCAAGGTACGCAACCTCTCTTCCAAACGCGTGGTGGAAGGCACCGTCGTGGCCACGGGTGTCGTCCGGGTCCCACTGTGAAGCCATCAGACTTGCTGGTGGATCAATAAGTAACCCTGAGGGGAGACACTTTAAAGTTTGCCCCACCCCGGCCGTCATACTGGGCAGCAAAAAGTACTACGGCGGAGGTAAGTTAGGACCATGGATATCAAAGACGTCAACAATTTGGCGAATCTGGGCCACGGCCACGTGGACAAAGGCGGTCGGACCAACGGTGCCACCCCCGGCGCGCGCGGCACGAACCACGGTACGCAGCAGGGGACCGCTACAAATTCCGATACGGTGCACCTCACCGCCGCGGCCGAACACCTGCAGCAACTGCACGCGGCTTTAGCCTCGGTCCCCATCGTCGATGCACAGCGGGTGGGCGCGGTCCGCCAAACCATTGCCAACGGCACCTTCGTGCCAGACCCACCCCGAATCGCCGACCGGCTGATCCGGCTCGACGCGCAACTCCCAGCACCCGGTAGACCATGAGTTCCGCGATCTACGGCGCTCTCGCTCGCCTGCTCCAAGAACAGTTGGAAGCGGCCAGCCGCTTGAACGCGTTGCTGGACCAGGAACAAAACGCCCTCACGCAGGTGGACCCCACCACGGTGGAAACCCTGACAGTCGACAAACAACAGCATCTGGAACAACTCGAGGATTGGGAGCGCCGGCGGCTCCAACTCTTGGCGTCCGCCGGCTACGCGCCAGGAAACCCGGGGATGACGGCATTCCTCCACGCCAACGATCCGGACGGAGTCCTCAGCGCAAAGTGGGAAGAGTTACTGACCCAGGTGCGGGCATGCCGGGACCGGAATCGGCGCAACGGCGGGATCCTCGAGATGAGCCGGATACGGATCCAGCAAGCGCTGGATATCCTGCGCGGCCAACTCCCGGGAGGATCCGGGTACGGACCCAAAGGCAAACCGCTGGGCCACAACCAGCGGCGCAGCATCGCCAAGGCCTGAGCCGACGGCGGCACCCGATGAACCGGCGCAGGGAGGCGCATCACGATGCTCCAGTCACAGCGACCGAGCCGCCTTGTGCGGCGCGGGGAAACACCCCCTGAGCACATGGAAAACCAATCCCGGCAAGACCCATTCGGGGCCGAAGAGAACGTTACCGACCCTACCCGGATCGTGGCCCTGCTCCGCGGCCTGATGGACAGTCACGCCCTGCTCTCCGTCTCGATCCCCGGCGAACAATCCCTCTACAGCAGTGCCCTGCTAGAGGTGGATCCCGATCTGGGCCACCTGCTGCTGGACGAACTGAACCCGCGCCGCGGTCATGAGCGCCTGTTGGAAGCGCGCAAGCTGCAGGTCATCGGCCGGCTGCACGGCATCGAGATCCGCTTTCCCGCGGCGGTGCAGGAGATCGGCGGCGCCGCGGGCATCGCCTACTATCAGTTGGCCATACCCGGCCTGGTCCGCTATCGCCAGCGGCGCACCCATTACCGGGTGGAAGTCGGCGCGTCCTTGGTGATCCCAGTTCAGCTTGCCCTCGGCCCCGAGCAACTCCTGGATGGCTCGTTGCATGATCTGTCGGTGAGCGGAGTCGGCGCCTATCTCGCCAGCGGCACCCTGCAACGGGGCGATACCGTCCCGGCCTGCGTGGTCCAACTCCCGGACGCCCCTCCGCTGCGCAGCGCGCTGGAGGTGTGCTATGTGCGATTCGACGAGGCACGGGGCAAACTGCGCATCGGTGGGCGGTTTCTCGACCTGACCCGCGCCCAGCAGAAGTGCCTGGAACGGTTCGTGGCCGAACTCGAGCGCAGACTGCTCCAGCGCCGCCGCCGCTAGCACCCGGCCCGGCGACGGTGCTAGAATAGCGCGCGCCGCGCGGAAACGTGGTAAAACCGCGACCGGGGCCGTAGCTCAGCTGGGAGAGCGTCGCGTTCGCAATGCGAAGGTCAGGGGTTCGATCCCCCTCGGCTCCACCATTTACTTCTAAGCGCTCCGAACCAGCAGGAGAGGAGGAGCGCTTCATCTGCTACCGTTAATCCCACGCACGCCAACACCAATTCGCGGTCATGTTATCTGGCGGAAAATGGTACCAGGCCCAGCCAACAACTTCCGCACAAAAGCCGCCCGAATACATCCAAACCCGTGCCGTGCTGCGTATTCCGCCCAACGCCATGGCCAACTGCAAGCGCAAAAGTGCCGCGTGTTCCGACGAAGCTGCCAAGCCATTAGTTAGAACGTAGCGCAACGGGTATTGATAGTAAGTTGGTTCCCAACTCGGGCCCTCCGCTCAGCTCAGCCCACCGCCCCACCAACGCTACTTAGACCCGCTGCGGGCCTTCCAACACCAAGTCCATCCCGCATCATGTGGCTACTTATTTCACGCCGCCGCAATCGGCACTCACCCATTTACCATCCTGACGAAATTCCGATTTATGGACCTGCGCGCCCCGTGTGACGGTAACCTGACCGGCACTCGTCACATGGGTGGGATTCAGTACATGAATTTTAACAACCGAATCCTGTGCCTGCCCGTCCGTCACACAATGCGACGTCTCGGTCCACTTCCCCGACCCGTCCTGCGTCACGCTTTGCGTGCAGTGGGGAGATTTTTTCCGCGCAGAGAAATCCATGCTCTTTATCTTCTCCTCGGTCAAACAAATTTTTAGCGCGATGTTGCGCGGCTCAGTTTCCATTTGTATCAACGCCTTGCGAAATTTCTCGCGCTGCTCCGGAGGCAGTTTGCTCAGGTCCGGCATAACAACACCCGCCCCCTTGATGGACGTTGCATATTCCCAAAGCCCGGGCTTCAGATCAGGTCCCGCGGACCATGCCGGCTGGACCACCGTGATGGATAGGCCAACAACAAGATACTGAATCGCGCGGATTCTGCGGCCTACCCGCAATGGGAGATTGCTGCACGTAGAATATTTGTCGCCATTGGGCCGCGGGTCGTTGCTCGTTGCGGCCCCAATCCCCATCTTTTGACCTGTCATTTTCGTAATCACAGTCACCCCCCCTATTCCACTATTCGCACGTTACCCTACGAGACTCCCCTTTTTTTTCCCATTCCGGCAAACAACAGCGTCGCCGGAAGCTCGTGTGGCAACCGCCTATGGGCGGCAGGAACTCCAACGCCAAACTTGCGGCGTCTGCGCTCGATGTCACTACAACGGCTCACTTTCAATCTTGTCCTGCAACTTCTCAAGCTCATCGAGAATGCGAAGGAATTTCTCCTTGAATGGCGTCACCCTATATTCCGCCCGGGGCGGAACCTCAGCGAATGCAACCCGTTCCAGAATTCCAAACTCGACGTTCCGCCTCAGACACTCGTTCAATACCTCCGTCGAAAGACCCTCGACAGATCGAACCATCTCGTCTGGCCGGTTGATCTCATTTGCCTGTAAATTGTAGGCGGCAAGTAACCACTTGCGCCGTAAATGGCCTCCACCATCCGGGCAGTACGTTCCGGCACTGACGTCCGGGAAAATTTATTCCCTATGTTTTTCATGAAAATGCGCCGAAAACTGCCTACCCAATGGCTTTGCACCGGCTTTCAATAGTATACCGCCGCCACTAAAGTGGCGCCCACGGCCTCTACGCATTCACCAGGAGATAAAGATGACCACGTCAAACGCAGCATGGGCAATGATTGTGGGCGGTTCAAGCGGCATTGGTTATGCCGTAGCCAAGCAACTACTCGAATCCGGCTCTAAAGCAGTGATCGTCGGCAACGACGCAAAAAAGCTCGAGCACGCCATCGCGGCGCTATCCAACTATGGCGTAATCGAGCCCTTGCAAGCGAACCTCTATGAGCCCTCCGGCATCGCACGCGTTACGGCGCTAGCCAACGATCATAACCGTCATATCAAGTATCTGGTAAACGCGGCTGGCTATTTCAAGCCCACCCCTTTCCTGGAGCACTCCGAGGAGGACTATGAAACCTACATGGCGCTGAACAAGGCCCTATTCTTTATCTCCCAAGCTGTCGCGAAGAACATGGTGACCCATGGCGGTGGCTCGATCGTGAACATCGGCTCCATGTGGGCGAAGCAAGCCATTAAAGCCACGCCGTCGTCAGCCTATTCAATGGCAAAGGCAGGCCTCCATTCACTCACCCAGCATATGGCCATGGAACTGGCCGACCACAATATCCGTGTCAATGCAGTCTCACCCGCGGTCGTCAAGACACCCATATACGAAGCCTTTATCGACCCGAAGCAAATCGACGCCACACTGGCGACATTCAATGCCTTTCATCCCATCGGACGTATCGGTGTCCCGGACGATGTCGCCAACACCATATGCTTTCTGCTTTCCAGCAAAGCCGCTTGGGTAACGGGCGCAATATGGGACGTGGATGGGGGCGTCATTGCAGGAAGGAACTAGAGCCGATCTCAAAAATCGCAAATAGTACAGAATATAACTGAGTGCGGGCTACGGGTGAGCGACCAACAGTCGGAACGCAACTGAAATTACATCCTGGAGGAACGCTTTTCCGCCGACCGCGTTGGCCGCAAGCCGATTCCTACCCGCCAAGTGCCGGAAGTCGGCATTTTGCGCATATTTCAAACAGATGGAGGGATTGGGAATAAGGTAAACGATGCACCTGTTGCAGGCCATAGGAAGTTGAATATCGAGGACTCCCTTTTGTAAGCTCCTTCCGGGAATCTGATCCTAACGGCGCGCGCCGTCGCGGAACGATTTGACGGGCCGGAAAACCGCTACCTATACTGAACCGCAGGCACGCCGGCCCGGTCCCCGGCATGATCCCCATTCTTAAGGAGCGGACCCCCCACATGCTGCAGGTCGCTGTGGTACGGCATGCGATCGCGGAGGACCGCGACCCCGGCGGTGACGCCACGCGGCCCCTGACCCCAGAAGGCCGCGCGAAAATGCGCCGCGGCGCCATCGGACTCGCGCGAATTCTTCGCGGACCAACGCGGTTGGTCAGCAGCCCCCTGCTACGGGCGGTACAGACCGCGGAACTCATCGCCCAGGCCTACGGCGGAGTTACGCTGGAACAGTCCTCCGTTCTTGCGCCCGGCACCTGTGGCGAGGATCTGCTGGAATGGGTCTCCACACACACCGCGGGCACGGTCATGATTCTGGTAGGGCATGAACCCATCCTGGGCTTGTGGGTCAGCGCGTGCCTGGACCGTACCGACCCACCCATGTTTATCTTTAAGAAGGGCGCCGCCTGTCTCCTCGAGTTTCCTGCCATGCCTGCGTTCGGGACCGCAGTGCTCCGCTGGGCCTACACGCCGCGCCAGCTCCGCGAGCTGGGCGACAGCGAGACACTATGAGAACGCCAGCGGATATCGGCCTGTTTCACCTTAGCGCCGTCGACGGGGCGCGACGCGGGTGCCTTGCCCAGATCCGCAACGTGAGCACCAGCGTCAAACAGCTGCGAGATACGGATGATCCGGAGGCGCTGCACAATCTCCGCGTGGCGCTGCGGCGCCTGCGGGTCATACTGCGGGCCTACGGCGCGTGGCTGAATACCGGAGACAAGATCCCGAGGTCGCTGGGACGCCTGCGGCGCACCACTAATGGCGCTCGCAACGCCGAAGCCGCGTCGGGATGGCTGCGATCCCCGCGCCCGGGACTTGCGCCACGGGAACGTCCCGGGGTGGAGTGGCTTATCGGCCAGTGGGAACAGCGCCAAGTCCGGGCCCGGCGTCGCGCGCAAAAGCGCGTCCCCGCCGCCTGGGCACGGATCGAGGAACGTCTGTTGGCGCGACTCGGAAGCCGGGGACCCGCCCCCTGGGCAGTGGGATTCGCTCAAGCGACCGGCGTGCAAATCCATCGCTATGCCGACGCGCTGGAGCGTGCGCTGATAGAACTACGGTCCGCGCCCGACGATCCGCAGGCGCACCGGGTACGCCTGCGCGTCAAGAGCGTGCGTTATCTGTTGGAACCCTTTGCCGGCCCTCTGGAAGGTGGCGCCGGGGTACTGGCTGGGTTGAGCGCGTTCCAAGATCAGCTCGGGGAACTCCAGGACAGTCATGTACTGGCGGAGCGCTTGCGCGCGATGACACGCAAGGCCACCGGACGCCATGGGTTGCGCGTGATAGAATCGGTGCTCGCCGACGCGCCGCTGGCACAATTGCGCCGCACCCTGCGGGACGACCCATTACCAGGACTGATGGCGATGGCGCAACAGTCCGTAGTCCGCCACCGCACCGCCTGGGTGGTACTGCACGCGCGAAGCATTGACCAAGACGCTGCGCTACTGGAATCGGTGCGGGCGAGCGCCCGCCGCTTGGCGACGTGCGGCACGGCGCCGCTGCGGGCGGTGCAAACCGCGGACTTGGAATAACCCACACCACGGTCGTGCTTGCCGGAGGCGGCGCAAGCGGACAGAATGGTCCCTGGATCCACCCGAGCCACGTCGCCGAGCTAACACATTCCCCGTGCCCCGCGCCAGGAAAGCCCTACCCGAGACCGTCGCTGCCGTCGATCTCGGCTCTAACAGCTTCCATATGCTGGTCGCCCGGCTCCTGGACGGGCAGCTCAGTGTGGTCGATCGCCTGCATGACATGGTGCGCCTCGCTGGTGGCTTGGACGCGGAGCGCCGCATCACGCAGGAGGCGGCGCAGCGCGCCCTCGCCTGCCTGGAACGCTTCGGCCAGCGGCTGCGCCATATGGCGCCGGGGAGCGTGCGCGCGGTCGGCACCAATACCTTGCGCAGCGCCCGCAATGCCCCGGAATTCCTGGCCGCCGCCGAACAGGCGCTCGGGCACCCCATCGAGGTGATCTCCGGGGTCGAGGAGGCGCGGCTGGTCTACGCAGGGGTCTCCCACAGCGTGGCCGACGACGGTAGCCGACGACTCGCCATGGATATCGGTGGCGGCAGCACCGAGCTGATCATCGGCGAGCATTTCGAGCCGGTACACATGGAAAGCCTCTACATGGGCTGTGTCACCATGAGTCGCGCCCACTTCGCGGATGGAGAGATCACCCCCAAGCGCTGGCGCCGCGCGGAGCTGGCGGCGCGCACTGAACTGGAACCCCACGTAGAGGCGTTCCGGCGGCTCGGCTGGGGCGACGCGATCGGCGCATCCGGTACCCTGCGCGCCATCCTCCGCGCGGTGCTGGAATCGGGCTGGAGCGACGCCGGGATCACCTTACCCGCCTTGCGCCGGTTGCAGGAGGCCCTGCTGAAGGCCGGTCATGTGGGCCGGATCAAGCTTCCGGGGGTGAGCGAGGCGCGCGTCCCGGTGTTTCCCGGCGGCGTCGCCGTGGCCCTGGCCACCTTCGAGGCGCTGGGCATCGAGCGCATGCGGGTATCCGACGGCGCGCTGCGCGAGGGCCTGCTGTTCGATCTCATCGGGCGTCATGCCCAGGACGATGTGCGCGGGCGCACCGTGACGAACTTGGCAAGCCGCTACAACGTCGATCTCGCACAGGCCCAGCGGGTGGAACGCACCGCACTGGACTTTCTCGGCCAAGTGGCGGGGACATGGTCCTTGGACGAGGATGCCTCGGAACGCCTGCTGAGCTGGGCCGCGCGGCTGCACGAGCTCGGCATGGGCATCGCCCACAGCGGCTACCACAAGCATGGCGCCTACGTGCTCGCCAACGCCGATCTGGCGGGTTTCTCGCGCCGTGACCAGCAATTGCTTGCGGCCGTCGTCCGCGCCCATCGGCGCAAGTTTCCCGTGGCAGTGTTGCGCGAACTGCCCGCGGCGTGGATTCAACCCGCAACCCGCCTTGCCCTCATCCTGCGCCTCGCCGTGGTGGTGCATCGCAGCCGCAATCCTAACCTCCCTCCTCAGATACAGCTGGAAGGCGATGCGAAAACCATCGCGCTGCGCTTTCCGGAGGGGTGGATGGAAGCGCATCCTCTCACTCAGGCGGATCTGGAACAGGAAGCCGACTACCTGAAGGCCGACGGCTACACGCTGACGATCACCTAGCGCGCATGGTTCATGAGTGGGCCCGAGGGATGGTGAGGTTCGCCACCGGTATGGGCGCCGTCCTGAGGTCGCCGCCGCGCCCGTGTGACAAACACCGGCGCGAAGCGCGGACTGTCGCGCGGCGGGTAGACCGCCCGTTAACCGGCCAAGCTGGCCAGAAGGGCCTGCTGAACGGAGAACGGCGCGCTCCCGCCCCGGGGGGTACGCCGCTGATAGGACCCGTCGGACTGGAGCACCCATGCCTGGGTGTTGTCCTTGAGATAGAGTTTGAGTTCCTTCACCACCCGCTCGCGCAACGCGCGCGATTCAATCGGGAAGCAGACTTCCACGCGGCGAAAAAAATTGCGCTCCATCCAGTCGGCACTGGCACAGAACACTTCCGGCTCACCGCCGTTGTGGAAGAAATACACCCGGGTATGTTCGAGAAAACGCCCGACCACCGAGCGCACGCGAATCCGATCCGACACCCCCGGAACTCCGGGGCGCAGGCAGCAGATACCGCGCACGATCAGGTCGACACGCACCCCGGCCATGGAGGCCTTGTAGAGCGCTTGGATGATCTGCGGCTCCACCAGCGAATTGAGCTTGACGATGATGCGCGCAGCGCGCCCTTCCGCGGCGTTCCGGGTCTCCCGGTCGATCCGCGCGAGCATACCCTCGTGGAGGGTGAACGGGGACTGGAGGATCTTGCGGATCTTCGACGCCCGACCCACGCTGGTAAGCTGCAGGAAGATCCGGTGGACATCTTCACCGATCACCGGATCGGCGGTAAACAAACCGTAATCCGTATACAGCCGCGCGGTCCGGGGATGATAGTTTCCGGTACCGAGATGCACATAGCGACGCAGCACGCGCCCCTCGCGCCGCACCACCAGCATCATCTTGGCGTGGGTCTTGAACCCGACGATCCCGTAGACCACATGTGCGCCCGCCTCCTGCAGGCGAGTGGCCAACCCGATATTGTCGGCCTCGTCGAAGCGCGCCCGCAACTCGATGATCACGGTGACTTCCTTGGCCGCCTGGGCGGCGGCCACCAAGGCATCCACCACCGCGGATTCCGGGCCCGTGCGATAAAGAGTCTGCTTGATGGCGAGCACGTCGGGATCGGATGCGGCTTGACGCAGGAGGTCGATGACCGGCAGGAACGACTCGAACGGATGGTGCAGCAACATATCCTGACGGCGCAGCACTTCGAACAAGTCCGGGTTGCCCATGAGGCGCGCCGGGAGACTGGAGCTGAAACCGGGATACTTGAGATCCGGACGGTCCACGAGGTCGCAGACGGCGGACAGGCGGTTCAGATTCACCGGCCCGTTGACCTGATACAGGTCGTCGCGGCCGAGCTGAAATTTATTCAGCAAATAATCCACCATGTCGTCCGGGCAGTCATGGGCGACCTCCAGGCGCACTGCCGCCCCGTAGCGGCGCGAGGCCAATTCGCCCTCGACCGCACGCAACAGGTCGTCGATTTCCTCCTCGTCCACGAACAGGTCGCTGTTGCGCGTGACCCGGAACTGATAACAACCGTTGACCTTCATGCCGGTGAACTGCTGATCGATGAAGGCATGTATGACGGAAGACAGGAACACGAAGTCACAAGGCCCGCCTCCGGTGTCCTCCGGAGGCAACTGGATGATGCGCGGCAGCGCCCGCGGGGCCTGAACCACCGCCACCTGGGCACCGCGCCCGAAGGCGTCCTTGCCCTCCAAAGATACGATGAAATTGAGGCTCTTGTTCAGAATACGCGGAAACGGGTGAGCCGGATCCAAGCCCAGCGGGGAAAGCACCGGCAGCAGACTTTCTTCAAAGTACTTGCGTACCCATGCCTCCTGAGGCTCGGTCCATTCCGTACGGCGGATGAAACGGATGTTCTGCTCGGCGAGCCGCGGGATCAGCACATCGTTGAGGACGCGGTACTGTTCATCCACCAATCTCCGCGCCTTGGCGCTGATTGCCTTCAGCACCTCCTGGGGAGTGCGGTTGTCGGGCCCGGATTGCACTGCGCCCAGTTCCGCACGCTGCTTGAGCCCAGCGACGCGGATCTCGAAGAATTCGTCGAGGTTGGTACTGGCGATACACAGGAAGCGGAGCCGCTCAATGAGTGGCGCCGTCTCATCCTTGGTCTGTTCCAATACGCGGTCGCTGAATTCCAACAGGCTCAGTTCACGATTGAAATAGAGTTCTGGCTGCTTCAGGTCGATGATGTCCATGGCGTCCTATCGCCGACCACAAATATTTCATGGTAACTGCTGTATATTTAAAAGTCATGACATACCGCGGCCCGCGCAACGCTGGCGCGGCACCGAACCAGACGGGCGTGAAGCGGGGTTCAGACCGCGCGGACCCGAATTCTCCCGTGGCCAGGGAAGCCGATCACCGGCTGGCCGCGGCGCACTTCGCGCAGATAGCGCTGGACTACCCGGAGCCTCTCCCGGAACGAGAACCGCAGATCGCCCGGGAGCCGAAGGCCAACGTCCTCCGGCATCTAGTACCGCGTGTGCATGGCGCCACCTCCGCGCCGAGTGGGTTACCCATCCCCCTGCCGCGTGCCGGCGCCCGGTCGGGCACCCTTGAGCATTACCTGCCACCGCGCCTATACCGCTTCTTTGATAATTACTGATAATTATCCATATATAATTCAATTTATTATTGAATTCACTGGTAAAGCGTACCAGGGCCGCCGGAACGGCACGCCGCTCCCTTGGATCGGAGCTTCAGTTATGGGACCATAGCGCGGTGCCGACGCCGGGGCACGGCGGCCCAGGGAGGCCACGCCGAATCCGCCTGCGGTCTCATCATGGCGCCGCACGCGACCCGCGCGCCGCCGGACTTCGCAACCATTGAGGGGACATCATGAAAAAGAAACTTCTCCTGGCATTCCTGGCTACGACCCTCCCGCTGGGGGCATGGGCTCAGGGCGCCGCCGGTCTGAAGACCGAGAAGGAGCGGCTGAGCTACGCCATCGGGTTCCAGATCGGCCACAATCTGAAGGACCAAGGCGTGGATCTGGACGTCAAGGCCCTCAGCTTGGCGGTCGGGGACGTGCTCTCCGGGGCGACCCCCAAGCTCACCGCTAAGCAGATGCAGGTTGCGGTAATGGAATTCCAGAAAAAGAAGATCGCCGAACGGACCATGGCGGCAGAGAAAAACGAGAAGGCGGGTGAGGCCTTCCTCGCGGCCAACCGGAAGAAGAAGGGCGTGGTGGAACTGCCCGACGGTCTGCAATATAAGGTACTGCACAAAGGTACCGGCCCGAAGCCCACGGCCGGGGACACAGTGGTGGTGAACTATCGGGGAACCCTGCCGAACGGTACCGAATTCGACAGTTCCTACAAGCGCGGCGAACCCGCTGAGATCCCGGTCGGACAAGTAATCCCCGGTTGGCAGGAAGCGCTGAAACAGATGCCCGTGGGTTCCAAGTGGCAGGTCGTGATCCCCGGTAAACTCGCCTATGGCGCGCGCGGCGCGGGGGATGCGATCGGTCCGAATCAGACTTTGGTATTTGACATCGATCTGCTGTCCATCAAGCCGCCGGCGAAACCGGTCACCAAGGCCGACTAACCGGGGACCGGGACCCAGGTCGGGGCACGGCTCAGATCGCCATGCCCTGGCCTGGAACCCGCTGGCCTGTGAACCCGGTCGCTGCACCGGTGCCCTCGGCCAGGCACAATGCCGATCGTAAGCTGCGGCGCGCATGCGTCTCGGCGCCCGGCACCGTCAGGACGGCCCACCTGTGCGACCTGCCCTCTGGACCCACCACCGGTTCCTGATTGTCATTGCCGCCGGCTGCATGGTGCTCGGCACCTACACGGCCGCCTTGCAATCTGTGGAAGACCGTGCCTACGAACTCGCCGCGCGCCTCCTGCCCCCTGCGCCGGATTCCGCCGCGGTTGCGGTGTTGGCCATCGATACCGCCACCCTCGCCCGCATGGGTCCGTGGCCCTGGCCGCACGATTTGCTGGCCGGGATCGTCACGCGCCTGCAAGACGTCCACCCCCGGGCCGTAGGCCTGCTGCTCCCCCTCGCGGGATCCCAGACACCGCCGGGTCTCGCGCAGCTGCGCGCCGACGCGCAGACGATGAACAGCGCGGGGGCCCGGGAGGTGCGTGCATGGCTGGCCCATGCCGACCCCGATACCGTACTGGCACAAGCCCTCGCGGAAACGCGGAATGTCATACTCGCGGCCTACGGTCACACCACCTCTGAAACGCGGCCGCTGCCCGGCGCCTTGCAATCCGCAGTGGTGACCGCTCGGGACCTGCTGCCGCCCCCCTACCCCACGCTGTTGCGACCCTTCCTGGCGCCACCTGGCACCCCGCCCCAGGTGGTACGCGCACCCCTCGAGTCCCTGATGCGCGGCGCGGCGGGCGTAGGCCTGGTCCACACGCAGCAACGCCGCGCGCGGGGCGCCGCGCTGCTCCCCCGGGTGGACGGTCAACGCCTCCCATCCTTCGCGCTGCGGCTCGCGGCCCAGGCGGTAGAGATGCCGATGGGCGCCGTGGTACCGATGCCGGGTCGTGGGATCCAGATCGGCCAGCTCATGCGCCGCACAGGGCCGGGTTATCGGTGGTATCCGCAGCCGCCCCGGGATACCCGCGGCGGCCTCGCGGTACCTGTCTATTCGCTGGCACGCTGGTGGGCAGGCGAGGTTCCAGCGAGCCGGTTGCGGCAGCGGATCGTGCTCGTGGGTCTCACCGCGCCCGACCAGATGACGCCGTTCCCGGGTGTCGGGGGGCTGCGCTATACCCCGGTTACCTGGAACGCCGCGGTGGTGGACAGCCTGTTGAACGGCACCGGTATCACCGTACCGACGTGGTTCTTCGGAGCACAGCGCGCCCTGATTCTCCTGCTGGCGCTATGGCTGCTGCTTCTGCCTTCCGCCATGCACGGGCGCCGCGGCCTGTGGCTGAGCGGCGCGCTCGCCCTGCTGCTGCTCAACGCCGAAGTGCTCGCACTCGTAACCCATCTGCTGTGGCTGCCCCTGACACTACCGGCGGTATTCCTGGTGACGACCCAAATGGTGCTCGCGGTGGGACACCGGATGCGTGGAATCGTCGCCGCCGCCCACGCCGCGCTCCAGACTCAGGGACGACTCGACGAGGCGTTCGAGATCCTGTGCCGCTGCCCGCTGGATGCAGCCGTGGTGGAATCCCTGTATTCATTGGGACAGGAGTTCGAGCGCCGCCGCCAGTTCCCTAAGGCCATGGCGGTCTACGCCCGGATCGCCCGTCACGACGCTGCGTACCGGGACATACGGGAGCGCCACGGGCGCTTGGCATCCGTCGCCGAACACTTTCCGTCCGCGGCCGGGGCCGGGGCCGGAGTAGGACTCGGGGCTACCAAGACCTTGGTGATGAACGATCCGCGGGTGGAGAAACCCATGCTCGGGCGGTACCGCCTGGAACGCGAGCTGGGCAAGGGCACCATGGGGATGGTCTACCTGGGCGCCGACCCGAAGATCGGACGGCCGGTGGCCATCAAGACCCTGGCATTGTCCCAGGAGTTCGAAGGCAGCGCCCTGCAGGCGGCCGAACAGCGTTTCCTGCAGGAGGCCCAGGCCGCCGGGCGGCTCGATCACCCCAACATCGTGACAATCTATGACGTCGGTGAAGAGCACGACGTGGCCTACATCGCCATGGACTACGTGGAGGGGGAAAACCTCGAGTCGTTCACGGCACCGGACCGGCGCCTGCCCGTGGGAGAAGTGCTGGACGTCGGGGCACAGGTGGCGGACGCATTGGACTACGCCCATCACCGCGGCGTGGTCCACCGCGACATCAAACCGGGGAACATCCTCTACCCCTGCGATGGTGGGAACATCAAAGTGACCGACTTCGGTATTGCTTCCCTGACTGACAGCCATCACACCCGCACCGGAACCCTGTTGGGGAGCCCGTCCTATATGTCGCCGGAACAGGTGGCGGGAGACCGGGTGGACGGGGCGACGGACCTGTATTCCCTAGGTGTCACCCTGTATCAGCTGCTCACCGCCCAACTGCCGTTTACCGGGGATTCGCTGGCGACCTTGATGTACCGTATCGCTCACCAGCGTCACGTGGACATCCGCAAGCAGCGCCGTGGCCTGCCCGCCTGCGTCGGCCGGGTTATCAACACCGCCCTGCAAAAAGACCCGAAAAAACGCTACAGCGACGGCGCCGCCATGGCCGCGGCACTGCGAAAATGCCGTCAGCAGGTCAAGGGCGGGCGGCGCCGGGGTCCGAACTGATAGCGCCCCACGCCATCACACCAGCGCAACGCCGCTTGGTTCAGAAGGAGGCAACACCATGCCCAAACTCGTACACAGCCTGGAAGGCACCGCCATCCGTGAGTACGAAATAGTTTCGGGAACGCTTCGCGTCGGACGCGGCCCGGAGAACGAGATCCGGATCGACGACCCCACCGTCAGCACCCGGCACGCCCTGCTGACGGTCCGGCCCAGTCCCTACATGGAAAGTCTGTGTGACGTCGTCGTGGAGGATCTCGGCAGCACCAACGGGACCCAGGTGAACGGCAAGCCAGCGACACGCCATCTGCTGAAACACGGGGATGTCCTGCGGGTGGGAGCACAGGAGCTGCGCTTCGTCAGCGAGGACGGGCTCGACACCGAAGGCACCCGGATTCTGCTGCCAGACTCCGATGCGTAGGCACCTGGATACGCCGCGGGCCGGTGCGGGCGGCACGCGACCCACCGATCCCACAGCGCTGGTAGGTTCCCGCCCGATCGCCGCGCACCGCGTCGTGCGCCGCGACGCGTCATAAAAAATGCGGGCTATCCGCCGGGCGGCGCGTCATCTCGGGAATGCTTGCCGCGGGCCTCGTTCACACGCAACGCGCGGCCCTGAAACTGCGCCCCGTTGAGTCGCTCGATCGCCGTATCGACGGCTCCCGGCTCCATCTCCACGAATCCGAAGCCGCGCGGCTGTCCGGTCTCGCGGTCAGTGACTAGCGTGACGGAAAGCACCACGCCGTGCTGGGCGAACAACGCACGCACCTCATTTTCCGAAGTATCGAAGGGCAGATTCCCCACGTATATCGACTTTCCCATCGCTGACTTTCAACCCCCTGGGTCAAACCCTCCGGGTCCGGCCGCATTGAGCCCGAATCCGGTGGACTCGGGGCACCGCTCAACCTGATCGTCCGCGCCTCGAACGGCTCCTGCGGTCGGTACCGCCGGGCGACTTGGCTCCGGTCGCCCGCATCCCGGAAAGGCGGGCAAATCAACCAATGATAAAGATTACTCCGAATGGCGAATCCGCCGCAACGCAGTCCACACCCTACCCGGACCGGGCGCCTTGCGTGGATGGCGGAACTCGGTTAGCGTGATGCGCTCGGCCTACGGCGTTCGACGCGGGCACCCGCCGGAACCGGCCTTGCCGCAGTCCCGCGCGGAACGCGGATGCCCGTACCCGGACCACTTCCACCGCCGCCGTGACTCACCAGTATTCGAAAGACCCCCAGGTTGACCGCTCGCTACGGCACTCGGTACGTGATGCTGCGGCCTATTCGGTCATGTCCGGCGGCGGCGAGACCTACCTGTCCGCCTTTGCGCTGCTGCTCAAGGCCAGCACCGAACAGATCGCGCTGCTCGCTGCCCTGCCGCCACTGCTGGGATCCTTCGCCCAGTTGCTGTCCGCGTGGCTGGGACGGCGCATCCCCCGGCGCAAGACTCTCATCCTGGCCGGTGCCGGACTCCAGGCCCTGACCTGGCTTCCGCTCGCGCTCCTTCCACTCCTGTTCCGAAACCACGCCGTCATGATCCTGATCGGATGCGTCACGGTCTATTACATGTGTGG
Organism: Chromatiales bacterium 21-64-14; assembly: GCA_002255365.1. Taxonomy (NCBI): domain Bacteria; kingdom Pseudomonadati; phylum Pseudomonadota; class Gammaproteobacteria; order Chromatiales; species Chromatiales bacterium 21-64-14. The sequence continues at coordinate 35,047 of NCBI01000006.1, read as the reverse complement.
AAACCTCATCGCACCGCAGTGGACCAGCCTGATGGGCGACCTGGTCCCGGAACGCAAACGCGGCCGCTACTTCGGGCGACGCACTCGCTACGCGACAGTAATGGCATTCCTGGCCCTGGTAAGCGCCGGTCTTGTGCTAGACGGCTTCGACCGGGCCGGAAGCACCGTGACCGGTTATCTCCTGGTTTTCGCGGCCGCGGCGGTGGCGCGCTTGGTCTCGATCTATCATCTGGCACGCATGCACGAACCGCCCCGCCACCCCATGGTCCAGGAACTGGTGGCCGGCGGCTGGCTGAAACGCGCGCGCAAATCGTCGTTCCTGCGCTTTTCGCTGTTCGTGTTCCTGATGCAGTTCGCGGTATCCATCGCGTCTCCGTTTTTCACTGTCTATATGCTGCGGGACCTGCATTTCTCCTATCTGCAATTCATGGCCAACACCGCCACCGCCGTGGTCGTCCAGATCCTGACCCTGAACACCTGGGGCCGGATCAGCGACGCGTTCGGAAATCGCTTGATCCTCGCGCTCACCGGGTCGCTGATTCCGTTTCTACCCGCCCTGTGGTTGGTCTCCACCAGCTTTTGGTACCTGATCGCCGTGCAGATATTGGCGGGTCTGAGTTGGGCGGGTTACAGTCTGAGTTCCGGAAATTTTCTATACGATCTTGTACCGAGCCCCAAACGCACCACCTACCTGGCCTTCCACAACACACTGGTCAACGTGGGTCTGTTCCTGGGCGCCATGCTGGGCGCCTGGCTGGCCAGTGCACTGCCCACCCGCTTCACCGTCGCCGGACATGAAATACGCTGGATCAGTGTGCTGTACGGCGTATTTCTCGTCTCCACGCTGGTACGCGCCACGGTGGCCATCGCGTTCCTTCCCCGCTTGCGGGAGGTCCGTACGGTGCGGGCGATGTCCTTGCCTACGCTGGTCTTCCGGGTCATGCGCTTCCACGCACTTTCGGGTCTGATGTTCGACGTCGTCACCATGTTTCGCCATCCGCCGCCAAAGCCGCCCGGCGACACTCCGGGCCGCGCCGGCGCAGCGTCTCCGCCGTCTGCCCCGCAGCAGCCGCCACTCACCGCACGGCGGTAATCACCGCTTCGCCACCATCGGCGAACAGGTAGATCTCAGGCTCCATGCCGACCTTGCGGAACTGCGCGGCGATCTCGTCGGGACGCAAGAGGTGGTTGCCCTGCACGTGTTCGGCCAAGTTCTGGAATGCCATGCCTGCGCGCCCAGGCATACGCAAGGCCGAACGTTCCACGGGCCAGTTCGGCTCCCAGATCACAGCGTACCCACCGGGCTTGAGGTGGTCGTGGATGATGCGAAACACGTTCTCCCGGTCGTGCCACACGTGGTGCAGGGCTCGGTTCATGGCGATCAGATCCGCCGGCTCCAGGGACTGGAAATCATGGATATCCCCGGTCTCGAAGCGCAGGCGGTCGGCGATCCCGGCCGCCTGCGCCAACTCAGCAGCCTGGGTGATGTTCTCGGCCATGGCGTCCAGACCGAGCCCGCGCAATCCCGGGTATCGGGCCACCAGGCGACGCACATACCAGCCGTTCCCGCAGCCCAGATCCACCGCCAGGCCACCGCGCCGGTCCACCTCCCGGTAGGCAGGCAGGCTCGGAAGGATCTCCCGCTCGAAAAAACCTCCGAACTGGTGTTCTAGCATCGGGCCGAACCACGGCACCACCGTCTCCCGCTCCGCGAGCACCCCATCCCCGGGACGCTCCCCGCTGCGCATCAGTGCGGCGGCCCGCTCTGCCATGTGGGTCGACAACATGGCCCGGACCGCGAAGGGCATCAGCGTCCCCAAGGAATTACCCCGGTAGGCGCGGCCCAGTTCCGTGACCGTAAAGCGCGCCGCATCGGCCTCATCCAGGAGGCCGAAGGCGTAGGCCGCGTCGCACCAACGGGTAACGTAGCCCACATCCATGCCGGCGGTCTTAGCAAGCACCGTCGGCCCCGCACCATCCAGGTCATCCAGGGCCGCGAACAGACCATTTACCACTCCTATATAGGCCACGCTCAGCGCCAGCGTACCGTGCAGCTGGGCCGCGGCCTGTTCACGCCACTCCAAATCGTTCGTTGTCATATATCCACCGTTCGTCGTCGTTGGGATGGCAAGCACACACCAGTGCAATGTTTTACGCTTGGAGGCCCCCGCCGCTCCGCTACCCCCGGACCCGCGCCGACGCCGGCGGCCACGGCCGTCATGATATAGTCATGTCTCGGGGACGCGAATGGCGCTCCCTGCACACGCCGCCGGGCCCCGGCGCCCGACCGACGACCAAGGTCACCGAACCCGCCACCATGCTGCCACTCGCGGGATTGCTGCTGCTGGGAATGATTGTCTGGGCGTGGCGCGATACCATGCGCGCCCGGGAAGCCGCGAACCGTGTCTGCACGGAAACCTGCGCGGGCCTCGGGGCCCGGCTGCTGGACGACACCGTTTCCCTGCGCCGACTGCGCCTGCAGCGGAATCGGGACGGTCACCTGCAATTGACACGCGTCTACGGCTTCGAATACAGCGACACCGGCGAGAACCGGCGTCAGGGCACCATCGTCATGGCGGGCGCTGAGGTCCAGTTCCTGCACATGGAGGCTGCTGACCGGGTATCGTGATCCACCGGTCATATTCACGCGTCCCGGTTGCGGCCGGCCCGGAGACCAAGGCTCAGCAGGCGCTGGATGAATTGGCCGTAGGATAAACCTGCCTTCTCCGCAGACCAGGCGCAATCGTCGGAGCGAGCGATTCCGGCGTTGGGGTTTGCCTCCAGAACGAAAATCCGCCCTTGCGTATCAAGACGCAGGTCCACGCGCGCATAGCCACTCAGGTCCAATACCCGGTATATGCGTTTGCACAACCGGATAATGCGTTCATGGACCCCTTCCGCGAGGGTGCGGGCGAATTGATAGTCGATTCCTCTCCGCTTGCGGTATTTTGCGTCCCATTTCACCTTGTAGGTCGCCATCCGCGGCACGCCTTCGTCTAACTTACTGAAGGTCAATTCGCGGATCGGGAAAACCTCCAAACGCGTATTGCCGACCACTGTCACGTACAATTCGCGGCCATCGATAAATTGCTCCGCGATGGCATCGGAATCGAATTTCTCATGGATGAGCGTCACCCGCTCGCGGAGTTGCGCCTCGTTCTCCACATGGGAGGCGCGCGATATCCCCACCGACCCCTGCTCGATCAGCGACTTGACGATCATAGGATAGCGGATCGGCGGGAGTCTGCGCCGCACCTTGCCGCGCGGGAACACCACAAAGTCGGGGACCCGGATATGGTGGTACTTGAGAATCTTCTTCGACAAGGCCTTATCCCGGGCCAGCACCAGACCGCGCGGCTTGCACCCGGTATAGGGGACCCCCATCATGCGGAGATAGCTCACCACGTAATAGTCGAAATCCGCGTGGCCCGCGAACTCCTCCAGCAGGTTGAACGCAATATGCGGCCGCCACTCCTCGATGGTCTGCCGGATCGGAGCGAGATCGTCGTACACGCCTACGACCCGGACCTCATGCCCCAACTCGATGAGCGCATTGCGAACGTCGTATTCCGTCTCGTAGATCTGCATGCGCGGATCCGTCACGTCGATCTCACCTTCGGGGGGAATCAGGCTCGGGTGAACCAGCAACATGACTCGCAGCCTTCTCATAGGGCCACCATGAATTTCCCGCTGTGAAGGTGGCTCATTACGATCATGACCAAGCAGGAAGTCAGGTTCAGCTTCATCCGATGATCGTCGCGGATTGTGCGCAGACCCAATTTATCACAACGCCGCATCATCTCCTGGATCACAAGATCAACGCGGTAGCGGTATTCGCTGGTCCAGCGCGACACGATCCCGAGTACTTCGACCCGCGTCCGGCGGATATAATGGGAAGCCGGCTCGTTGTTCCGGTATTGTTCATCATTGGAGAAAAGCCGCAGCAGATGACGGTCGTAGAACTCGGGATAGTCGACCCCGTATCGCGACTGCTTATCCTCGTAGTATTCACGCAGGGTCATCCGGAGCGTGCGTACCGGCGCCACGCGTCTGCGGTTGCGCACCCGCGGCGGTAGCAGCCGAATCTCATCCATCAGTTCATCGACGTATTCTAGCTTGTGCAGCGCCGACCAGCCCCGGTATCGGGTACGCCACCCCGAATGCGGTTTCAACCACACCGCAAAGGTCTCGGCCCAATCCTCATCGGGATGACTCTGAGCGTACCAGTCATCCAAATGGATTACGTAGCGCTTGCTGTATGGCTTGGGGAGATAGGTGTCCGGATACGTCTGGGTCGATTTCCCGAAATGCTTGCGCCAGCCGCGGCGCCGGTGAACCAGGTACGCATTGGCGATGGCGTGGCCGGTCTCGTGACGCAGCAGCTTCATGCAGGAGGACCGCGTGCCGCCCTCGGCTTCCAGCATATGCCGCTGCTCCAGGTGCTTGAGGCGTGGATGGGCAAGGTAAAAGGGAATGGCGACCCCCGGGACGCCGTCCGGGCAGAACCAGTCGTCGGAGAGCCAGAAATGGGGCCGGAACACGAACCCGCGCTGCTCCAGCTCCGCGCACAACTGCGCGATCCGGGCCTCCAGATCGGTACCCTGGATCTCCAGATCCAAGTCGCAAACTCGCAGATCCAGGAGTTCGTCCTTGGGCAGGGACGCCCAGGCGGACACACCCCGGCGCCGGTTTGGCTTCCTCCTACTGAGGTTTGAAACGGCGCGGCGCGCTGGAATGGCCAGGCTCCTTACAAGGCGCGGTGGCCCTGAGTTTCATTACCTGATCGCGATGCCCGCGCCGGGTCGGCGCGGCGTTCGTGCCCCCGGGCCTTCCGCCCCGGGGCATCGGCCTGGTGTGCCGCCACCGTCGGGCGCACGGCCCGGCAATCCACGCCGCGCAGAGCGGGTCCATTGATGACAGGGTGTCGATCCGATGAGGCCCACGCGGGCGCACCGCGATGATACGGACCGAAAACCAAGGTCCGAAACACCCTACCGCAACCGCAACACGATGTCCCGGGAAGGGCGCATCACCTGCATCCGCCGGGGCGGAACGGCGGCTACCCGGGCACCGCCCGCGCTATTTATCATGAAGGTAGCTGCCCTGCCGGTCCCACGGCTGCGGAGTCCCAGGCACGCACGCCAGCGCTGCTCGATCCGCTGGACGTCGACCGGGGTCAAACCAGAGAAACCGGCCCGAAACGGGTCCACCGGGACCGGCCAGCCGGTGGAACCTGCCGTTACAAAGACCGCCCCACCCGCACGACGGCGGTGTGCGGGCCCGCGGCGCGGGGTATCGGACAGTGCCGCAATCCGTCACCACGGGTCCTCGAGTTGACGCCGAGGAAAACAGCAAGATCCGGCGCCGCGGAAACGGCGGCGCTCGATCACTCTCAGACGTCGCGGTCCTTGACGGTCTTGCGTCCGTCCCGGCGGGCGTTCTCAATCGCCTGATCGCAGATGGCCCGCAACCGGTTGGACAGTACTTCGAGCACGCTGGCGGAGGTATTCATCCCGGACTTATCACGAATATAGTTTTTGACTTTGGATGCAACCACCAGCACTTCGTTTCCTTCAGCCATTGTTATCTCCTTCGCCGATCTGGGAAAGCTACCTGGGCTCGCGAGGCACCCTGCGGAACAACGCTGGTGGTCACACCCGCGAACATCGTGGCTCCGGCGAGTAGTTTCCGCCCCCCGCCGGAGGCAATACGATACCACATCACCACCCGCCTTTGGCTACAGACGGAAGCGACCCGGACCTTGGGAAGAGCACCAAAACAGGCCACCTCTCAAGCGTTTACTCGCAAGTATTGCGTCCGGGACCAAAACGCCTCACGCGGCACCCGCCGCGCGTGCCCACCCCACCTGGGGCCGGGGTGGATATACCCATCGCCCTCAAGTGCTTGAAGGCGCGGCCGACAAATCCGGGGCAGGAACTTTCCACACCGTTGCGGTATCCTAGTAATCATCAGACTGTGCAAGCCTCGCGGGAGAGAGAGTGGCGGTGGACTCTTTCAACTTAGCCAAAAGCGCTTCGTTGCAACACGTCGAACCGCTGCGCAAACGGGTACCCCTGCATGACGAGCACGGTCGGGCGCTCGCCGATTTCATGATGATCATTCCGGGGTTGCGCAACAAGCCCCAGCGCATCATCCAGCGTTGCGTGAAGGAGATCCAGGCGGTCTGCGCACGCTTCGATGATGCGGTGGTGTTCGTGGAACTCAACGTGAAACTCAACCTGCTGTGGGTCTCCCACCGGCCCACACCCGGCGTCTGTGCGGAGATCACCGGCGCGTTGCAGGAACGCATACCCGAGGCGCTGCTGGTAGGCTGGCTCGCCCGCTGACCCGCCCCGGTACTTGCGCCGGACCGCCCCGGTCCGGATACCCCGCCGCAGTTCACCCGTCCACCGCAACCGGGCACCCGCCGCCCGAGGCCGACAACGTCTGTAGTCCCCAGTCCCACGGGCCGGGACGCGTGAACCGGGACACAGTTCCAATCGGGTTCCAGCCGTACGCTGCAACGGCTACCGCTGCCGCCATACGCCGGGGGGAACCCAATGGGACGTCACTGGAAATACATCGCCGCCCTGGTGTCCCTGGGTCTAGGCAGTGCCCTGGTCTCCATCGCCGCCGCGGCCACCCCCTCGGTCTGGGTCGGGGCTGGCGGATGGAATCACGATCCGCGCGGGACGGTCCAGTACCAAGGCGACACCCTGGACCTGAATCGTGATCTCGGATTGGGGCGCCGCACTGCGGCGTTTGCATGGCTTACCCTCGAATCCCCGATCCCGCTGCTCCCCAACCTACGCCTGGTCTATACCAATGCCTCCACTGGCGGCGCCAGTACCTTGTCCCGCGACCTGACCTTTGGTGGAACAACATTCACCACGTCCGAGAACATCGCCAGCCAAGCGGCACTCGACCAATACGATGCCGTGCTCTATTACTCGCTGCTCCGCACTTGGATGCAGGTGGATCTGGGCGTGGACGTGAAGTACCTAAACGGTGATGTACAGGTCCAGTCCGGCACTCAGTTCGAGCGCACGCGGGTTTCGGGTGCCGTACCCATGCTATACGCGAATGCCGTGATCCCCTTGCCGATCCCGGGAACCTCGGTAGGCGCAAACGCGAGCTACACGCGCTATGCGGGCAGCCGGCTGTTGGATTACACCCTGAAGGGCGCCTACGAAAGCCGCCTGGGACTCGGCGCCGAGATCGGCTGGCGCGGACAGAAAATTCGGTTGAACGGCTTCCAGAATGTTAACGCGGACATCACTTGGCGAGGTCCCTACGCCGGCATGTTCTATCATTTTTGAGCCGCATCGCCTGCGCACCGGTCCCCGCAGTGATTACAGCCACGCGCACGGAATCCGCGGCCCTGGACGCTCCGGGCGGCCGGCTTCCATCGATCACCTACGGATCGGCGTGCGGTCCTGCTGCGCATTTCTCACGCGCCTTCACAACCCCGGGCGCCACAGGGCAACACGATCGTCCCCCCGCGCCGCGTCCAAGACGACACGGAATTCGTACCTCCGGCCCGGTCGACAACGGCAGGCGGGCGGTGAGAACCACCGCCCGGTTTGTTGTCGCGAAGACCGCGACGCGGCGCTAGTTGGACAGCGCCTTCCCGGACGCAGACCGGTATAATGCAGGGTAACCTCGGCACGCCGCGAGTCCCTACCCGATGCCCCCGTCCGCAAACCGCGAACCCCTGGTTCAGATGGAACTGGGAGGCCGCCGCATCACCCTGCTGGGAACCGCCCATGTCTCCCGGGCCAGCGCGGCCAAGGTCGAGGCGCTGCTCGCTACCGGTGACTATGACGCCGTGGCCGTCGAGTTGTGCCCAAGCCGCTACCAGGCGCTGATCAACCCGGACACCTTTGCCGGGCTGGACCTGATTAAGACACTGCGCAACGGCAAGGCCTCCATGGTCACCGCAAACCTCGCGTTGAGCGCCTACCAACAACGGCTCGCGGAACAATTCGATATCCGCCCCGGGGAGGAGATGCGCACCGCAGTGGAGACGGCCCAAGGCGCCGGGCTGCCGGTGCTGCTAATCGACCGTGAAATAGGCACAACGTTGACGCGGGTCTACCGCAACGTTCCGTGGTGGCGCCGCCTGTACCTGATCTCCGGCCTGATCGCCAGTGTGATCACCCGCGAAAAGGTCACCGAAGCGGAGATCGAACGGCTCAAGGAAGGCGACATGCTGGAGTCCATCTTCGCGCAGTTCGCGGACCAAGCGCGGGAGCTCTACGTCCCCCTGATCGAGGAACGCGACCGTTACATGGCCGCGCGCCTGAGCGATGAAATGAAGACCGCGCGGCCCGCCCACCTCCTGGCCGTGATAGGCGCCGGACACCTGAAGGGCATCGAGCATCACCTACTGAACGCGGATCCTGACACCCGGGGAGTGATCGCGGCGCTGGACCAAGTGCCGGCGCCGAGTCCATGGCCCAAGCTCCTGCCCTGGATGATCGTGGGTTTGATCGTGTTGGGCTTTGCCCTGGGGTTTTACCGCAGCCCAGCGCTTGGCTGGCGGCTGGTGACGGAATGGGTCCTGATCAACGGCATCCTCGCGGCGATGGGCGCTGGCATCGCCGGTGGCCACCCGCTCACCGTAGCAACCGGGTTCGTGGCGGCGCCCATCACCTCACTGAACCCCATGATCGGCGCCGGCATGGTAACCGCGACGGTGGAGGCTTGGTTGCGCAAGCCCACGGTTGGGGACTTCAGCCGCCTGCGTTCCGATACGGCCCATTGGAAGGGCTGGTGGCGCAACCGGGTCGCACGCACCCTTTTGGTCTTCCTGCTGAGCACCCTGGGTTCCGCGGTGGGGACCTACCTGGCGGGATTTCGGATCTTCCAGCACCTGATGGGCGGCGGATAACCCGCGCGATCCCATGGGCGGCGACGCCACGGCAGCCGGGATCTCGCACTGCAACTCAGATCACCCGTTCGTTGCCACCATCCACGGGCACCTGCGCGCCAGTGGTCTTGGCAAACAGCGCGCCGCACATCGCCGCGGCAAGTTCCGCCACGTCGCGGCTGGTAACCTCGGTGCGCAGCACGTTGCGCGCCTTATATTCTTCCACGCTCACTCCGTAGCGCGCGGCACGCGCCTCCAACACCTCCCGGGTCCAAATCCCGGTGTCGAACACCGCATTCGGATGCAGGATATTGACGCGGATCCCGTCTGCTCCCCACTCCAGGGCGGCAACTCGGGCCAACTGGTTCAACGCGGCCTTGGAGGCGGAATAGGCCCCGGCCCCGGGACCCGGCGCCGGCACGTTCTTGGAGCCGATGACAACCACACGCCCCTGGGCCGGCGCCTGTTTCAGCAACGGATGCGCGGCACGCATCACACTCAGATTCGCGTCCAGGTTCACCGCCATGATCCGTCGCCATTCCTCCTGCGACAGCTCCGAAATGGAACGGCTCTGGGGAAACACACCAGCATTCAGAATCAGCATATCCAAGCCGCCGAAGGCCTGCACGCCTTCCTCTAATGCCCGCGCCACCTGGGCCTCGTCGGTCACGTCACAGCGGATCCCGCGGAACCCCGGGCGTGCCTCCATGGCCGTCACCCGCGCATCCAGATCCAGTGCGATCACCGCGGCGCCCCGCTCCAGGAGCGCCGTCACGCACGCGCTTCCGATACCTGACGCGCCGCCGGTGACCAGCGCCACCTCCCCGGTAAACGGGGGTGGCGTTCCGCCCTTGCGCAGCTTGGCCTGTTCCAGATCCCAGTACTCGACGTCGAAAATATCCGCCGCCGGCAACGCCTGGTAACCCCCCAGCGCGCTGGCGCGCAGGATGACTTCCATCGTGTGCCGGTACAGGTCGCGCACGATGGCGGCGTCCTTCGCGGTACGGCCCGCCACGCACAAACCAAGCTCCGGGTCCAGCACCACCCGCGGCGCGGGATCCAGCATGGTCTTGGCACCGCCGCGTGGGGCGTGGGCTTCGAAGTAGGCCCGGTAAGCACGCGCGTAGGCGGCCACGTCCCGGCCCAGCATCGGCAACCGCTTGGTGCGGATCACGTGATCGGGGGTGGCCGGCCCCTGTTGCGATATCCGCTCCAAATCGGCACGCCGCGCAAAATCCATGGACCGTGGATCCCGTACCGTGGACAGGATCATCGGGGCCCCCGCCGCCGCCGACAGATCGTGGCGCAAGGCCGCGATGGTCTCCACAAGCACAGGGCCGGCCTCGGTCTGCGCTGGCGCCGGCAGCACCCACGCCTTGCGTCCCTGCAAATATGCCTCGGCCTGGCTGACCAGATCGATCATGCACTCGTAGGATTCCCGCGCGCTCTCCCCGAATGAGAAGATCCCGTGATTCATGAGCACCATGCCCACGGTCCCGGGGCCCGCCTCGGCGGGGAACCGCTCAGCGCACAGACGCGCCAGATCGAAGCCCGGCATCACGTACGGAATGACCACCACGCGATCGCCGTACACCTCCCGGATGCGCTCCAATCCATCGGCCGTATTGGTGATGGTAACCACCGCGTCGGCGTGGGTATGGTCTACATAGCGATACGGCAGGATGGCATGCAGGATTGCCTCCACCGACGGGGTCGGCGCCGAGGCGCGGGTCATGTGGGTCTTCAGCTCGTTGACCATCTCCGTATCGGATAGGGACGCGAGCCGGGACAGGGCCACCAGATGCGCCAGGCGCACCGGCGCAAAACCCGCCACGTCGATGGACTCCAGATCCCAGCCGCTGCCCTTTACGTAGAGCAGGGTCTCCTCCGCGCCGAGCAGGTTGCGCTCGGTGATCTTGACTGAGGTGTTGCCGCCGCCGTGCAGGACCAGGGCAGGCTCGCGTCCCAACAGGCGCGAGGAGTAGACACGCAGTTCCAGATCACCGCGGAACCGTGCCGCCTCGTCGTCATTCCAGAGGCTTTTCATGGTGCAAACCGGACTAGTCCGGGGCGCGAAGCCGGGACGGATGGGACGCAAGACGGGGTGCGCACCCCGCCCGTGCGCCAACGTAGCCGATCTGCGGGTGGTGTGCAAGCGCCCTCCAGCACGATGCGACTTGATCGCGGCCCGGGAATTGCCTACCTTTACAGGCCCAGTCGCAACCCAGTGAGGGCCATATGGCCTCGGAAATCGACGAACTGTCCGTGGACTACGTGGAAGACGGCACCCAGCTCATAAAGCAGCTGGACAAGGTGGTCCTATCCCGGGGCGCCTGGAGCACGATCCTGTTCCGCTACCAGGAATGGGACCGCAAAAAAGAAGAGTACGGTCCGGACAAGTTCTCCATCCGCCGTTACCAGAAGCGCAATGGGGAATATCAGCAGAAGTCCAAATTCACGATTTCGAGCAAGGATCAAGCGCGCGCCATTATCGACGCCCTCAACGGGTGGATGGGGGACTGAACCGCGTGCGCGCTTGCGGACCCCTCCGCAACGCCGGCAACGGCGTTATTCCTCATGGTTGAAGCTGCGGATGATATAGCCGCCGGATTTCTCGTCGCGCTCCAGTTCCAGTAGATTGCGCGTCTGCGCCTCCTCCAGTAGTTTGCTGAAGGTGCGGAACCCGTAATAGGACTCCGAGAACCCCGGTTTGCGCCGCTTCAGGGTCTGCTTGACCATGGAGCCCCAGATCTTTTCCTCCTCGCCGCGTTCGGTAAACAGCGCCTCCACCGTTTCGATGACCATGTCCAGGGCGTCCTGCTGCTTCTCGCCGTCGGACTTCGGCACCGTCTCCGTCTCCGTCTCCTCGGCGGATTTCGCTGCACCCTTGGCGGCGGGTTTGCGGCGCGAACGCCGACGGCCCTCTTTCTCCCGCACCAAGTCATCGTAGAAAATGAATTCATCGCAGTTGGCGATCAGCAGATCGGAAGTCGCGTTCTTGACCCCCACCCCGATCACCACCTTGTCGTTCTCGCGCAGCTTACTCACCAGCGGAGAAAAATCCGAATCGCCGCTGATCACCACGAAGGTGCTCACGTGCGCTTTGGTATAGCAGAGATCCAACGCGTCCACCACCATCCGAATATCGGCCGAATTTTTCCCGGACTGGCGCACGTGCGGAATCTCGATCAGCTCAAACGACGCCTCGTGCATGGCGCGCTTGAAATCCTTGTATCGCTCCCAATCGCAATAAGCCTTTTTTACAACGATATTGCCTTTCAGCAAAAGCCGTTCCAGCACCTTGTTGATGTCGAACTGCGCATACTTCGCGTCACGGACTCCAAGCGCGATGTTCTCGAAATCGCAGAACACCGCCATGCTCTGGGCCTTTTCCGGCAGCTGTTCGGTCACTTTATCCCTCCAAACGCGGCGAATCATGCCGAAGATCTTATCGATGCGCCATTAGAACACGCTACCCCGGTTGCGTAAATCGTGCCGCCACCCGCGCGTTCCGCGGGCGGCCGTGGACCCTGCCCAAGCCCGCGTGATAAAGTCAGCGCACCATGGCGCTGGAGATTGCCCCGTGAACCCAACCCACGCACCAACCCACCGCTGGCTCAATACCGCCGGATTCCTGGCGTGCGCGGCACTGCTCGGCTACGCCTACTATGCACAGTTTCACGATCACCTCGACCCCTGCCCGTTGTGCATCTTCGAGCGGCTCGGAGTGCTGGCGCTGGGTGTCGCGTTTTTGGTCGCTGCCATCCACGGGCCGGGGTCCGCGGGCAGCCGGGTCTACGCCGTCGCGATCGCCGTCGTCGCACTGACCGGCGCCGCAGTGGCGGCCCGTCACGTATGGATTCAGCACCTGCCGGCCGATCAAGTGCCGGCCTGCGGTCCGGGGCTGAACTACCTGCTGGAAACCTTCCCGCTCACCAAGACCCTGCGCATGGTACTCACCGGCTCCGGGGACTGTGCGCGGATCTCCTGGACGTTTCTTGGACTGAGCATGCCGGAATGGGTCCTGTCCTGGTTCGCCGGTCTGGGCGCGGCCGGATTCCTCGGTAACTGGCGGACCGCGCCCGGGGACCGGAAACACTAAGACACGGCCGTCCTGCGCTTCAATCGTCCTGGGCAAAGTAACGGCGCAGGTACTCCCCGAATGGGATCTCGTCGGCCGCCTCCATGGTGGCCTGCTCCGCGTGGGAGCGTGCGCCCAACTCGCGGAACCACCGGAAGCGGTCCTCGTCTACCGGCAGGGAACTGAAATAGCGTTGGTGCTCAAGGGACATGCGCCGCGCGAAGTCGTAGAACCCCTCGCCGGTCGTGCGCAGCTCGGCCAGCATACGGGCAGCGGGCGTGCGCTGGGGCTCCTGAACCGCCCGGCGCTGGATCTCCAAGCTGGCGGCATAGGGACGGTCATCGCGGTCCCCGTCCAGCAGCGCGCACACCGCCTCCATGGACTCACAAACCTCACTCGCCCAATCCCGAAGTGTCACCTCCCTGCCCCCGCGCTGCAGCTGCAGGTCGGGATCGCGCCCGCGGTGCGCCGCGGCCAGCTCGTTGTAATCGATCTCGCGCCGCTCGCGGGCATCGATGCGCGGGCTGTCCTGGATCAAGCAAAACACCATCAGCGCTTCCAGGAAACGGAGCTGGTCCTCATGGACTCCCAACGGATCGAAGGCATTGACGTCCAGCGACCGCAGCTCCACGTAGCGCACGCCGCGGCTGCGCAACGCATGGATCGGCTTTTCGTTGCCGTTCAGCAACTGCTTAGGGCGCACAGTGCTGTAGTATTCGTTCTCGATCTGCAGCAGGTTCGGGTTGAGCTGTTCGTACTGGCCGTTGACGACCACGCCGATCTTTTCGTACGCGGGCCAAGGTGTCGATATAGCGTGTTCGAGACTCTGGATGTAGGCCTCCAGGCCATCATAGTTCGCCTTGATGCCGGTCTCGGTCTCCTTGTTATTCTGATAGCCGATGTCACCCATGCGTAAGGAAGTGCCGAACGGCTCGTAGTAGGTAGTGGTATTGAACTCCGCCAGAGTGGTGGGTTTTCCGCCCAGAAACGACTTGCAGACCGCAGGTGACGCACCGAACAGGTATGGGACCAGCCATCCGAGTCGCTGCAGGTTGCGGAGCACGCCGAAATAGCGCTCCGAACTGAACACATGCGGCGCGCGCCGATCTCCCTCGAGTTCCTGGAGCACCGGCCAAAGCGCGTCATTGAACGAGTAGTTGAAGTGCACGCCGGCGATAACCTGCATAACGCGGCCGTAACGGTGCCCCAGTCCGCGCCGGTATACGGTCTTCATCGTGCCGGCGTTGGAACTTCCGTAGCGTGCGATGGGAATACTGGTTTCCCCTGCAACCACGCACGGCATGCTGGTGGCCCACAGGATCTCGTCGCGCAGTTGGGCGTAGACGAACTGCTGTGTGTCCCGAAGAAAGCCCAGGACCTCAGAGATATCCGTGAACGCCGGCGTCACGAACTCCAGCAGCGCCTCCGAGTAATCGGTGGTGATGTGCGGGTGGGTCAACGCTGCGCCCAGGGCCTGCGGATGGGGCGTCTGGGTAATCTTCCCATCCGGCGACACGCGCAGGGTTTCTTTTTCAATCCCGACCTTTCCCGCCCGCAGCAGCCGCTGGCTGCCAACACCGGCCAGGCGGCCCAGGAAATCTTTCGATGCACGATACAAGGTTCCGGTCTTCCTAATCTGGGGCGGTCCAACGGGGCACCGAACCGCGCGGGTCACGGGAGGAGATCACGGCGGGCCAGGATGCGGGGCACCGGTGCCTCGCGGCCCGAGGCGACCCAGGGTACCGGTGCCCGCGCATCATGATAGCACGGCCCGGCAGGCGCTCCCCCACCGCAATCCTACGTCCCGGGAACGCGCCGTCCTTTGAATTTATACCAGTCGCTGACTCTCGGGCGCGTTCGGATAGCGGCGCTTCTCGATGCGGTAATAGGCCAAGATCAGTTCCCGCTCGAGTCCGATTTCGGTACGCACCTGCGCCAGCGGCAAATCCAGGTAAGGCGCGAAATCGACCTGATCCAACGGCCGGCACCCGGAGATCCAGCCGAGCTTCACCGCGTCACGAAAGATCCGCAGTTCCTCGTCGCCGAACCGGTAGACCTCCGGATAAAGATACCGGGAGACAAACCCGAACAGCGCTTCCTCAGTGGTACTAACCTTGTGGGTGCTGCCCATGGTAAAACCGATGGTGAAAGCCTCGTCCTTCGGCAACAGCCCGCGCCCCAACACCAAGTGGATGCAGTCGTGCTGCTCCAGGTCTACGGCACCGTGGAAAACCGTGACCCCAGGCACGCGGTAGCGCGGGTTCTCCATCAGCCGCACCATCAACGGGATCGCCTGCGGACCTGCGCCCACTGACGCGAGTCGGGCGCGGGCCGCGCGCAACGTGATGCGCCCGCGGCGCAACGGGATGTGCCAGTCCCGGTAGTCAATCGCTCTGGTCATCGGGTCGTGCCGCGGTGTCCAGTCCCCGCCCAGGCCGCGGACACCGGCGCCGCTGCGCCGTGGGTGCGCGGCCCCCATGGCACCGCGGACACCGGGATGCTCCCATGTCCCGGTGTGAGATGCACCGGCGGCCGGGCACCCCTATCCCACCATCGGAGCCCAGGGGTATGATAGGCGCACGGGTCGGTATGTCTGGCCCGGACACGGCGCACCTGTTCTATCCAACCATAACAACGCCGCTGCAGGGAGGAGGACACGATGCGATTCGCCATTGGTTTGATCGCCGGGCTGGCGCTATGCAACCCCTTGTACGCAGCCGGTCCGGTCACCGAGGCCGCCCCGGTGACGAAACCCGCGCCGGCCGTGGAACCCGCAGTGCCGGTACCCGCGGCCCCAGCCGGGACCACAGTGGCGCCGGAAGCGGCGGTTACTGGCCGCGTCGAGCGCGCACAGTTTACCACCGCCATCCACGACCGCGAGCCGGTAGATGCCATCAAACGCCTGACCAGGGATACGGGCCGGGTCTATTTCTTCACGGATGTACGGGGTATGGCCGGCGGCATGGTAATCCACCGTTGGATCCACAACGGCGCGGTGGTCGCCAGCGTACCGTTCCAGATCAAGGGACCGCGCTGGCGGGTGTGGTCCAGCAAGCGGCTGCAGCCCCAGTGGGCGGGCACCTGGAAGGTGGAGGTGGTAAACGGCGCCGGCCGGCTGCTGGATCAAGCGACCCTGGATTACGCCCCGACCGCGCCGCCAGTGGACGCCGGTGGCGCGACCACCGGTGGCGGAACTCCGCGCCCCGCCGTTCCACCAACTCAGCAATAAGGGCCCCACAGTCAGGTTCCGGCATGTGCGCCGGAACCGGCTGCTCCCTCTCCCCACGGTCGGCTCAAGCCGGAGCCGTGCTCTGCCGATGCTACGCACGACAGGGCACCACGCACCAGCCTCCACCTGCCCTGCGAGGAAGTCCCCCATCCACCGGGGGAAACGGCAGGAGCCATCCGTGGACAAACGCCACCGTAAACGCGCCTCCTTGCGCGGACCGGTCCAGGTCACCCTGACCAACGGCCGGGTACTCTCCGGCCAAGGAGTCGATCTATCCGTTAGCGGGCTGGCCTTCCTGAGCCGCGACTCCCTGCCACCCGGGACCCTCCTGGAAGTGACCTTCAGCGTACCCTCGCAGGGCGGCCCGCTAGCGGTAACCGGCCTCTGCGAGGTGATCGCCGGGTTGTTCTTCTCTACCTCCGAGGGCTATCGGATCAACGCGCGCCTGCTGAACACGTCCGACGCCAGCCGTCAAGGCATCCGCCGGTTCGTCCAGGGCGACCCGCTCGCGGCGGCGCGTTGACGAAAAATCGAGCTGCAAGTTACGAGGCGCGAAGCGCCGACGTAGCGAGTCCGGTGAACGCCGCGTTAGAGTGCGTGAGAATTGCGCGGTTCGCGGCCGGGATCGCGCCGCCGAGCAAGTCGGCGTCCCGCCCGACGATAATCCATACCGGCCGCCTCGCTAGGCGGCGCTCAGGGACGGTTCACAGAACGGGGGGTGTGGGCCGGGAAGCGGAATGGGCGTGGATATCAAGCGCGGGATCGACATGTACGCCACCAGCACCCCGCCGCGGGAACGGTTGCCATGGCCGGTGGGAAAGATCCCGCGGTCCGTCATGCCCCACCCACCGGGTAGCGACGCGCCGCTAACGAGGCGAATACGGCCCGCGGGTCAGTGGGCCTCGTTGCGGGTGGCGCCGCAGCGGATACACCGGTAGACCGTTACCAGCCGGCCCCGCTTCACATCGAATTTCTGTTCCTGCCACACCTCCCACTTGTGAAACCCGTTCTTGCACAGGGTCACACCGCGGTTCCTGTCGCCGAGGGGGGGCTTGCGAAACGGAATGACTTCGCCCATGGGCGTGCTCTCTTACTCATGCCTGACGACGCTGCGGCCATAAAATACCCACGCACTCCCCGGGAGCGCCGCCGCTACGATTCCCAATTGTACACCCGATCCCCCGTCCAACGGCACTCGACCGAGGTTCACCCATGAGACCGCGGCGCGCGATTAATACCGGCTTCCGCCCACAGTACCCGCGCTCAGGCCCCATCCGGGGGCGGCGTGCAACAGCCGCTGAAGATCACGCCGCCCGGTGGAATCCAAGGTGGCGAAACTCACCCCGATCCCCTCGTAGAGCCGCCGGGTGACGCAGCCCGGGACCCGGCACTTGCGCACTGCATCGTCCTCCGCGAGGTCGAATTCCACTTCAACGAAGGTGCCCTCGCGCAACTGGGCAGAACTGGCGGTGGAAATGAACATGCCGCTGGTACCGACGTTCCGGGTCACCCCGGCCGCCACCGGTACCTGGCGGTGATACACCAGGACGGAAAGCACCGCGGGACGACGCTGAGTAAGACGCTGCTCCATGATAAGTCGCTCCATTATGACCGAACGCGTGATACCTCTAACCCGTATTGTAGTCCTTTGCCGGCGCCCACCGGCGGGAGGCGGGGGGGCGGGAGCCGACGCCTCTGGCCGGGCCGGGACCGTAGACCGCAAGCCTAAACCCGGAATGTTTCTCCGCCGTGACGTCCACGGGCACCCGGCGGCAGATCCGCAATGAGGATCGGCAAGGCGGTGGCCCGAACCGGCCCCGGGGCCTCAGTACTCGGTGTATTTGCGGGCACTGCCCCGGACTTGCTGAGCCGGATAGCGGGACTCGTTGATATCGATCTTGCGCCGTGCCGCGTCCAGAAGGTTCACCCCGAGGCGATCCGCGAGCCGTACCAAGTAGATGAGGATATCGGCCATTTCCAGCTCCACCTCCTCGCGCTTGTGCACGGGGAGTTCGGCGCTCTCCTGCTGACTGAGCCATTGGAAATGCTCCACCAGCTCCGCGGCCTCGACGATGAGGGCCATGGCAAGGTTCTTGGGAGAATGGAACCGTTCCCAATCCCGCTCCGCCGCGAATTGGCGCAGGCGCTCGGCAAGGACGTGCAGTTCGTCAACGGCCATGGATACTCCCGGGCGGGTGGACCTCCTATTTTGGACGCGGGGCCGCGAAACGCAATGGCCAACCGGCCTGCGTGGCGGGGAATTCGGTGCCACCTCCAAAACTGTGTCAAAATAAACCTTCGGCCTCTGCACTGCCGGACACCCTCGGGCCTCCAGGGGCGCGCAGCGCGAGACCGGCGGGCGCGGCGAGGTCCGGTTGCCGGTTGCGGCACCGGTCGGGGCGACCCCATCATTGGGCAACAACCGCTGATTCATTTCGAACGGGGGTCCACAATGGCCGACCAAGAGGTCTCCAAGGAGGAGCAGATCCTCCGGATCATGCGCGGGGTCCTGACCAACGTGGCCAAGGACACCTACACCAAGCCTGGCTTCCGTCACCCGCTGTCGGACGCCACCATCCAGGGAATCCGGGACTGCCTGGCGCTGATCAGCGCCCGGGAGCACGAACTCGCCGCAGGGGCGGGGCGGCCCTCCACCGCCCGGCCCCGGTACGTGGACGAACCCCAGGCCACCCAGTCGATTCCGGTGAACGTCATCGGCCTGGTACCCCGAGGGAAAAAGGATCCCGGCGCGGAATGAGTCGGTACCCAATCCCGGGTGAAGCGGCACCAAAAAAAGGAAGCCACCGGGGGGCGGCGGCTTCAAAAATGGGGTGAATGCACCCGGTCGGGGGGGTAATCCGATGGGTGCGGCTGGTTCCACCCCAATCCAGTCTAGGTCTTGCTTGGGGCCTTTCGATCCCCAAATCCGGGGGCCGGCGCCCGCAGCATACCCGTGCTGCCGAGTTAGTCGTAAAACCAACTAAATTTCTTACACCCACCGGCTTCAGGAGGAATTTCGGGACGATCAGGCCGGAGTGATCCCCAGCGGGCGGAGGCATCGGGACTTACTGAAACCCGGCACGACCGGGGGACGGACGGGGAGGCGGGTATCCGGGAGAACCGGAGGTTCAGCGGCGTTGGTGTTCCGCGATCACCTGGGCCACGCAGCCCGTGAGCCGGCGCGCCGTGGGCAGATCCAGAAATTCGTTGGGGCCATGGGCGTTGGACTGAGGGCCAAGTACGCCGGTGATCAGGAACTGGGCTTCGGGAAAGCGCTCCCCCAACATCCCCATGAACGGGATGGTCCCCCCCTCGCCCATGTAAACGGCGGGATGGCCGAACCAGTCCTGGGAGGCCTGCCCCACGCAGTGGGCCAGCCATGGCTCCAAGGGCGGCGCGTTCCAGCCACTGGCGCCCCATTGGGGCTCGAACCGCACCCGGGCTCCATGGGGAGGATCGCCCTCCAGCAGCCGCTTCAGCTCCATGCCGGCGGCCTTGGCATCGCAGGTAGGGGGCAATCGCAGGGAGAGCTTCACGGCCGTACCGGGGCGCAGTACGTTGCCCGCCTCCTTGAGCGGTGGCAAGCCCTGGGCCCCGGTGACCGAGAGTGCCGGACGCCAGGTACGGTTGAGGATCAGTTCCGCGGGATCGGTAGACACCGGACCGCCCCCGGCTGGAAACGGGAAGCGCCGATAGACCGATTCCCCCAGTACCTGTGCCGCGTACTCGGCCTGTTCGCGACGCTCGGCGGGAATCTCCACGTGAAACCCGGCCGGGCCGACCCACCCGCTGGCCTCGTCCTCCACCCGGCTCAGGAGTTGGCGGAGGATACGGAAGCTGCACGGCACCACGCCCCCCGCGTCCCCCGAATGCACGCCTTCCGTGAGGACCTCGACCCGCAGATCGCCGCCCACCAATCCGCGCAGCGAGGTAGTGCACCAGAGCTGCTCGTAGTTCCCGCACCCTGAATCAAGACACACCACCAGCTCCGGGCGCCCGATGCGGGGCACCAGCCGATCAATATAGGCAGGCAGGTCGTAACTGCCGCTCTCCTCGCAGCACTCGATGAGAATCACGCAACGGCCGTGGGGCACGCCCTGCGCTTGGAGCGCGCGGATCGCCGTCAGGGAGGCGAACACTGCGTAACCGTCATCCGCCCCGCCGCGGCCGTAGAGCCGCTCGCCCTCGATCACCGGAGTCCACGGCCCCAAACCATCCCGCCAGCCCGCCATCTCCGGCTGCTTGTCCAGATGCCCATACAGCAGCACGGTGCGGTCCGACGCACCCGCGACCTCGATGTAGAGCAACGGCGTGCGGCCTTCCAGACGCACTACCTCCAAGGTCATCCCGCGCACGTCCTGCGCCCGGCACCAAGCCTCAGCCAGGGCCACGGCGCGATCCATGTGGCCGTGTTCCTGCCAGCCGGCGTCGAACAGGGGCGAGGTATTGGGAATGCGGATGTACTCCACCAGACTGGGAACGATGCTCTCCTCCCAAGTCCGGTCGATCAGGCGTCGTGCGACTGCGATATCCATGGCGTACATGGTAACCACACTTGGCGGCGCCCGCGAGGGGTAGCTCCAGGCAACCCCGGAACCTGCAGAGAACCGCGCGGGCAAGACGGGCCAGGACAGCAGCATGGGTACCGCACGGACCGGGCCGCGCTGGGATGGCGACTCGTAGGGCGGAGGACACGGTGCGCTGTAGGCCAGGCGCCAGTGAGGCGTAGCGCGCCATGGGGGGGTGGGCTGAGGATCGCGCGGTGGAATCCGTACCGCGCGCCAGGCGTACTATAACGGCGATGTTGCTACCCCGCGGCGCGCGGGTCTCCGGCCACTGCGGTAGTGCGCGCCCAACAGAAGATCACAAAAGACCCGGGTTGATCTTTTGCAAACCGCTACGCCGCGGTACAGATCCGCGGCGCGCGCTAGTGTAGCGGTTCCGAACACTTGCCGGGTCGGAACCGGATGCGCGCATCCCTGCGCCGCCAGGCAGGCTCCGGGAGCCTACGCGTCCGGGTCGTCGGCGAAGACATCGCTCAGGTTGCGCATGAGCTGCTTCGCCTCCCACATCTCTTCCAGCTTGCGCCGCGCCACTAGCCGGCGCAGCAGTTCCTCGTCGCTCTCCCGGGACCGGCGGGACCGGCGGGGTTCACGGATCGGAAGATCGTCCTCATCATCGAGAAACGACTCGGTGTAAGTTCGTCTGCCCATACGCTCGCGCTCCTCTGACGGTCGGCACGAAGCGGATACCCGTGATGGGCTCCGCGGCGGACTGCATACGTTCGGGATATCGGCCAGAACTGCCGTGATCTTTATAGCGCCGGCAGCCCACTCCATGGCGGGCCCCTGCACCGCACCACCTTTGCCCGCCGGTCCGTCGGGGCCGCGAGCGCATTGGAACCTCACCGCCCGGGGTCCGTCAAGAGGGTCATTGACGCCCCCGGAGCAGCGCCGCACACTGGCACCGAAACCCGATTGGGAAAATCCGTGTTGGCGCCAACTGGGAGGGCACCATGGCCGGTACGGTACGGATCCTGTCCATCGATGGCGGCGGCATCCGCGGCATCATTCCCGCCCGCGTCCTCCAATATATCGAGGAACGGGTGGGCGCCCCCATCGCCACACAGTTTCACCTCATCGCCGGCACCTCCACCGGCGGCATCCTGGGCGCCGCGCTATCCACCCCGGGCGCCGACGGCCACCCGCGCTACTCGGCGGCGCAACTGGTCGACCTCTACCGCCGCCAGGGCCGCGCGATCTTCCACCGCAGCCTGTGGCACGGTGTCGCCTCCCTGGGGGGCACAGTGGATGAAAAATATTCCGCCGACGCCCTTGAACAGATCCTGGCCCAGCGCTTCGGCGACGTGGATCTGTCCCAGGCCCTGGTGGACCTGTTGGTGACCAGCTACGACCTGGAGCGGCGCAACCCGCATTTCTTCAAGAGCTGGAAGGCCCGGGGCGAAGAACTGCGCGCGGAGGAATCGGCCGCGCAACGGGAGTTCCGCATGAAGGACCTGGCCCGCGCTACCTCGGCGGCGCCTACCTATTTCGAGCCGGCCCGCATCCGCGATGCCACCGGGGAGACCTACGCGCTGGTGGACGGCGGAGTCTACGCCAACAATCCGGCGATGTGCGCCGTCGCCTCCGCCCGCGTCCTCTACCCGAGGGCGCGGCGCTATCTGATCGTCTCCCTGGGCACCGGAACCGCGGAACGTCCGATCCCCTACGAAGCGGCCAAGGACTGGGGCCTGCTCGGCTGGGCGCGGCCGATCCTCAGCGTGATCTTCGACGGCGTGAGCGATACGGTG
Source organism: Chromatiales bacterium 21-64-14 (assembly GCA_002255365.1). Lineage (NCBI taxonomy): Bacteria > Pseudomonadati > Pseudomonadota > Gammaproteobacteria > Chromatiales > Chromatiales bacterium 21-64-14. Next base: position 12,555 of record NCBI01000006.1, on the reverse strand, counting down.
GACTATCAGTTGATGCAGCAATACCCCAAGAGCTATTTCCGATTCCAGGTGGATCTGGGCGCCGAGCCCCACCACCCGGAAGGTGCCAATGACGATCTGGACGACGCCAGCCCGGAGAACGTAGCCCGGCTCGAGGCCACGGCCGACACACTGTTGGATGCTCAACGCAAGGTCCTGGGGCGACTGATCCGCCAATTGCGCCAGCCCCCGACTCCCCGTGCCGGGCTCGCACGCCCGTGAGCGACGGCGCGGGATTCCCTCACCCGCGGCGGGCTTGAACCGGGCGCGCGCCGACCCCATCCGTGAGGAATTCCCCACGGCGCAATCCTGCTGCTGGTAGACGTACCGTTGCGCCGGGTCGCGGAAATCGAGGCGCGGGCGCACCACCATCACCCGGAGGCGGTTGTCGGCGGGGTCGGGTGGACCCTCATTCAGTCCTGGATCTGACCCGGATACGGCCCCCACGCAGTGTAGCCCGGGGAAACCGGCCGCACCGGAAACCGTGCGCGGCCGCGCGTTGTTCCACGGTGTCCGCCGTGCTTAAATGCCGGGACCCCTTACCCGCCCAGGTCACCCCAATACGATGAAGAACTTCCAGTGCGAATGCGGGAACATTCTCTACTTCGAGAACACCCACTGTCTGAACTGTGGGCGGACCCTGGGCTATCTGCCCAGGCGAGGCGTGTTGAGTGCGCTCGAACCAGTGGACACACTCCAGTGGCGGGCACTGCATCCCGCGGCGGAGGGGGCCCAGTACCGCCAGTGCAACAACTACCGGCTCGAAGGGGTGTGCAACTGGATGGTAGCCGCGGAGGACCCGCACGCCTTCTGCCTCGCCTGCCGCTTGAACGAAACCATCCCGAATCTTACCGATCAGAAGAACCGAATGCTCTGGTCCCGGATCGAGGGGGCGAAACGCCGCCTGCTCTATACGCTCTCCCAACTCGGGCTGCCGATCACCGGCCGCGCCGAGGATCCCAAAGCCGGATTGCGCTTCCAATTCCTGGAGGACTGGGATGCGGTGGCGGCCGCCGGATTCCCGGATGTGCGCGACCCCTACCGGCAGGTGATGACCGGCCACCATGCGGGTTTGATCACCCTCAACCTGGCGGAGGCGGATGCGGGCAACCGCGAGCAAATACGCGAACGGATGAACGAGTTCTACCGCACCCTACTCGGACACTTCCGCCACGAAAGCGGACACTACTATTGGGACCAGCTGGTACGGGACACCGTGTGGCTGCAGGACTTCCGCGAGCAGTTCGGCGACGAGCGTGAGGACTACCCGGCGGCGCTGGCGCGCCACTACGCCGAGGGCCCGCCCGCCGACTGGCAGGAGCACTACGTCAGCGCCTACGCGTCTTCACATCCCTGGGAGGACTGGGCGGAGACCTGGACCCACTACCTGCACATGGTGGACACACTCGAAACGGCCTGCGACCACGGCTTCGCCATCCACGGCCAACCGGTATCACCACCACCGGTCCCGCCACCGGCCGACGGGGGCCCTCAGTATGCCTCCGGTACCGGGGTCACGGATTTCGACACCTTGGTGAACGACTGGATCCGCCTCGCCCTCGCCCTGAACGCCCTGAACCGCAGCATGGGCCTGACGGATGCCTATCCGTATGTCCTGTCTCACGGAGCTATCGCCAAACTGCACTTCGTACATCAACTGGTGCGCGCGGCGGGCTCCTGAAGCCAGCTCATTCCCAGTCGAAGCGCGGCAACCGGTCGAAGGCGCGGCGCAGCCCCTCGTTCCAACGCTTCTGCAGCGACGAGTAGAGCGGTGACTCGAGTTTCAGCGAGAGGTAGTGGCTCAAGGTCTCGTGATCCTTGAGGTAGACCGCCAACTCGAAGGGCGGTCCCACGGAGATATTGCTGCGGATGGTGGAATCCAGCGACACCAGTGCGCAGCGCGCGGCGTCCTCCAGGCTGGTCTCCGGGGCAATGACACGGTCCAGGATCGGCTTGCCATATTTGGTCTCCCCGATCTGCAGGTAAGGGGTGTCCGCCGAGGCACTGATATAGTTCCCCTGCGCGTAGATCAGATAGATCTCATGGAGCTGGCCGGGCAGTTGCCCGCCCAAGATGAAGGTCGCCTCCACGGTGTCACCGCTGCGTTTTAGTGCATCCGCGTAACGTTCCTGGATCCGGCAACTGATATTGCCCAAATATTGGGCGGCATCAGACAGGTGGCGAACGGTATCCAGGTCGACTTCCACCTCTGGATCCTCCAAGTCCCGCTGCACCTGATTGACCACCGCCTGGGAGGTGGCCAGATTTCCCGCCGTGAGGAGCACAAACAACCGCCCCTGGGGTCGCGCGAACACGTGCATCTTGCTGTAGACGCTCACGTGGTCCACACCCGCGTTGCTGCGCGAGTCGGAGGCGAAGACCAGCCCACCGTTCACCTTGATCGCCACACCATAGGTCATGTCGCCTCTCCGCTTGCTGCCTAAAAACCGCGCTTGTGCCAGCACCACTCCCCTGTTAGCGTACAGACTGGATCTGCTGGGTCGCCATCCCTATGCCCATCCGCTGGCGCGACTACAAAATACGCGGGCTGTACGATGAACTGATCCGCAGCGCGGGCCGGTCCCGGGACGTGGCGCGCCCGCTGTGCAAATATCTCAGCTCTCTCAACGACGCCGAACTCCAGGACCGCAAAGCGGCGGCCGAACTCGCCATTCGCGTGATGGGCATCACCTTCACGGTCTATTCGGAGGAAGGGGGCTCGATCGACCGCGCATGGCCGTTCGATATTATCCCGCGGATCATCCCCAAGGAAGAGTGGGATCGCATCGAGGCCGGCCTGCGGCAGCGGGTTCAGGCGTTGAATCTCTTCATCGATGACCTCTACCACGACCAGCGCATCGTCCAGGACAAGGTGTTGCCAGCGGAGATCCTGGCCAAGTCGAAGAACTTCCGCGCGCAGTGCGTCGGGGTCAACCCGCCGCTCGGGATCTGGGCCCACATCTGCGGGTCGGACCTGGTGCGTGACAAAGACGGCACCGTCTACGTCCTGGAGGACAACCTGCGCGTTCCCTCCGGCGTGTCGTACATGCTGGAGAACCGCCAGATCATGAAGCGGGTGTTCCCGGAGTTGTTCGAACACTCCAACATCTTGCCGGTGGACGATTACCCGTCCCAGCTCTACGACTGTCTCGCATCCCTCTCCCCGCGCCCCATGGAACGGCCCGAGGTGGTGGTGCTCACCCCGGGCATCTACAACTCCGCGTACTTCGAGCACGCCTATCTGGCGCAACAGATGGGCGCGGAACTGGTGGAAGGTTCCGACCTGACGGTTGGAGACGACGACTGCGTGTACATGCGTACCGTGGAAGGACTGTCCCGGGTCGATGTGATCTACCGGCGCATAGACGATTTATTTCTGGACCCGGAAGCGTTCCTGCCCGGCTCCGCGATCGGCGTGCCCGGCCTGCTGCGTGCCTGGAAGCTAGGCAACGTGGCGCTGGCCAACGCGCCGGGCGCCGGGGTCGCGGACGACAAGGTGGTGTACGCCTTTGTGCCGGAGGTGATCAAATACTATCTGGACCAGGACCCGATCGTCCCCAATGTCCCCACCTACCTGTGCATGGAGCGCAAAGAACGCGACTACGTACTGGCGAACCTGGACAAGCTGGTCGTCAAGCCCGCCAACGAATCCGGCGGCTACGGCATGCTCATCGGCCCCCAGGCCAGCCGCGCCGAGCGCAACCGTTTCGCGCGCCAGATCCGCAAGGACCCGCGCAATTACATCGCCCAGCCGCTGCTCACGTTGTCCACCGCCCCTACCGTGGTGGATCTGCACGCCGAGCCGCGGCACCTGGACCTGCGCCCTTTCATCCTCTCCGGCCGCGGCATGTACGTGACCACCGGTGGGCTGACGCGGGTGGCGTTGCGCAAGGGTTCCACCGTGGTGAATTCATCCCAGGGCGGCGGCAGCAAGGACACATGGGTCATGGACGTGGAGGGCGCGTGACCATGCTATCCCGGGTGGCCCAGCAGACCTACTGGATGGCGCGCTACGTGGAACGCGCGGAGAATACCGCGCGCATAATAAACGTCAACACGCATTTACTGCTGGACATGCCGCACAAGGCGACCCCCGGCTGGGAACCGCTGATCGAGATCACCGGCAGCGAGGCCCTGTTCCACAGGATCTACCCGGAGGTGACGGAACGCAACGTGGTGCGTTTCCTGATCGGAGACGAAACCAATCCCGGCTCGATCCTCAGTTCCATCGCCAAGGCCCGCGAGAACGCGCGCACCATCCGCGATATCATCCCCCGCGAGGCTTGGGAACAGCTGAATGCCTTGCATCTGATTACCAAGAGCGGCCTGCAAGCCGGGCTGTCCCAGCGCCGGCGGCATGAGTATCTGCGCGACATCATCATGGGCGTGCAGCAGATCACCGGGCTGCTGGCGGGCACCATGACCCACGACCACGGTTACGATTTCCTGCGCATGGGGCGCAACTTGGAGCGCGCCGACATGACCACGCGCATCATCGACGTGCGCTCCGCGGACCTGTTGCCCATGGAATCCGGCAGCCTGGGACCGTTCGAGACCATCCAGTGGATGAGCGTGCTGAAGTCGCTCACCGCTTATCAGATGTACCGGCGCGAGGTGCAGGGGCCGGTACGCCGCCGCGCGGTACTCGCGTTCCTGTTCCAGAGCCGCCAATTCCCGCGCGCGCTATATCACTGTCTCAGGGAGGCGGAGAGCTGCCTGCAGCATCTGCCCCGCAACGATACGCCGCTGCGTACCCTGGCGCACCTCCAGCGCACGGTGAACGAGGCGCAGGTGAACAAGCTGGAACAGCAGGATCTGCATCGTTTCATCGACGACCTGGAACTCGGACTCGCGGACCTGGACCGCCAGATCGCGACCACCTATTTCGACTTGGCGACTACCGCCGAGACGCCGGCCGTGGCGGCACAGCCGAACGCGTGAGGCCGCGGGCCCGAACCGACGCGAGGGAAAAACGGATGCACCGGATCGTAATCGCCCTTGGGTGCTTGGGACTGGCGTATTATTTGCGCCGGGAATTGAGGCGCACGGCGCCGGTGCGTGAGGAACTGCGCCGCGCCCGGGCGTCCCGGGTGCCAGTGCCGGTAACCCGGCCCCGCTGAGGCGACCGGCCAGGCCGCGGGCCGGAGCGCCGCCTATCCGCGTCCCGAGAATATCCCGGTCGGCGCGCGGCAACCACCGTCGAAGAGCGTCATCTCCCAGCGTCCCGAATCGGCATCATGGCGCAGGATGTAGATGCCCGCATCGTCCCCCTGCACCTTGAAGTAGCGCCGCTCGGGCGCCAGCCAGCGATCGATGATCTCCAGGACCTCCACCGGCCGCTGCCCCAGATAGAAGCGGTGTGGTTCCTGCTCCCCGCAGTAGCCTGCGTAACACTGTACCCGGATATCCATGGCAACCCCGGTGCGAGCTCACGGTCCCGTTACAATGAGACCGTGGGCGGAGCGCGGTGCGGGAAGCGCATCGTCCGTCAGAATTTATCATACCCCAGGGACCGCCGCCCGGTCCGGTCTGGAGTATACTGTCTACAGGGTCCACGGCCCGCGAGGACACCTGAGCCGTAGTGGTGACGTGCCAGTCACGGCCCTGGAGGTACCCATGCAGCATGTGCGCCGAACGGCGGGTTTTGTGCTTGGGATCGCCATGACGCTCGCCGGCATGGGTCCGGCAGGCGCCGTGGACGTGTATAAATGGGTGGATGGGGGCGGGATCACCCACTATAGCCAGTTTCCACCGGCGGACGCCACACCCGCGCAACGCCTGGTCCTTCCGGCGGCGCCTCCCGACACCGGCCGCGCGAACGCCCACTCGATCTTACGTCAGGCGCAGCGGCTCGCTGCGGAAAACCGCGCGGCGGCGGTGCGACCACCACGGATCTCCGTTGCCAAACGCCAAACGCCGCAGCCCACGGCGCTCCCCTCAGCGCCCAGCGAGGCGCAGCAGGGCTACGTACCATTCTATGTGCCCGTGGTGCCCTACCCGGGCGTATACTCACGACCCTTCCGGTCCCACTCGCGCTGGCACCGGCGTCACGATCGCGACTTCCGGTTCGACGTCCCGCCCGGCGCCGTTTCGTTCGGCGCCTTTGATCCCGTCCGCCCCCCGACACCCCCTGCCCCCCCGGCCACCAACTCCCTGGGCAGTGTCCTGACGCGCAACCTTCAGTCCCGTTAGGGGGTCTGGAGCGACGCCGCCCCCCCCCGGAGGGGATTTCTGACAAGCGGTGCAGGGGAATGCCGCACCGGGGCGCAACCCCGCGCGCCCGTGCCGCGCCGACGCTCACGGGCCACCGGTCTCCCGCAGCGTCAGGGAATTGCCGCGGTGATACCGGTAGCGAATTGCCAACCGGCTGATCTGACGCGGAAAGCACCGCGCCGCGCAAAATTGGCACGCGGGTTGCTAGGATAATAGGGGCGGTAACGGGCCCTGCGTAGGGGCCCGAAACCGGACTAAGGCGCGCGCCGTATGTCAAGGGATTGCCCTCGGCGGGCGCTTCGTGGATGGTAGAGATACCGCCGCGCGCAAACCTGGGAGTCTGACGGCACGCGCGCCGGGGCACTGGACGATAACGGAACACCGCGCACGGAACGCGCTCAAAGAACGGCGTGGGTTTTTTCCGGACAGAACTTTCCGGAGCCGCCTGGATCAATGCAGTAAAACGTGCTGTTGAACAATGAAAAGGTCTCAGCGAAAAACAACAACAAAAGGGGCAGGCACGATGATGAGTTGAGTCAACGCAATCGATCATCAGGAGGTCAGTCATGACCGAGAATTCGCCCACGTTCGCCGAGCTGATCGAAAAGGATCGTTCCCACCGGGAGAACCTGGAGTGGCGCGGGACCTTTCTGGAATACCTGGAGAAGGTCAAAACTGACCCGAGCAACTGCAAGCTGGCCCACACGCGTCTCTACGATGCCATCGTCCGCAACGGCATCTCCGACATCTCCGAGGCACCGGATTCCAGAACCCGGATGCTGTTTGGCGACGAACCCGTAAAGCTCTACCCGTTCTTCGCCGGTGAATTCTTCGGCGTCGAACGCACGCTGTCCCAGATCGTACGCTACTTCCATTCCGCCTCCATGCACGGCGAGGAAAGCCGCCAGGTCCTCTATCTGATGGGCCCGGTGGGCGCCGGCAAGAGTTCGCTGGTCGAACGCCTGCAGCGCGGGCTGGAACAGTGCGAACCTGTCTACGCCATCGACGGCTGCCCGATGGCCGAGGAACCCCTGCACCTGATCCCCAAGCACCTGCGGGAAGAATTCGAGAAGATGCTCGACGTGCACATCGAGGGCGAGCTGTGCCCGGTGTGCAGGTTCCGCCTCAAAGAGGAATTCGGAGGCCACTACGAAACGGTGCCGGTAGCGACCGTGCCCTTCTCGCGCCACGACCGCCGTGGCATCGGCGTCGTCCCGCCGGTGGATCCCAACAACCAGGACACCTCCGTACTGGTGGGTTCCGTGGACATCTCCAAGCTCGACACCTACTCCGAGGGCGACCCCCGCTCCCTGGACCTTAACGGCGCCTTCAACGTCGGCAACCGCGGCATGACCGAGTTCATCGAGGTATTCAAGAACGAGCCCGAATATCTGCACACCATGATCACCGCCACGCAGGAGAAATTCATCCCGGCACCCGGCCGCCACGGCACCGTCTACGTGGACAGTGTGATCGTGGCCCATTCCAACGAGGCCGAGTGGCAGCGGTTCAAGGGCGATCCAACCAACGAGGCGATCCTCGACCGTATCGTCGTCGTAAAGGTGCCCTACAACCTGCGCCTGTCCGAAGAAATCAAGATCTACCGCAAGCTGCTCGATCGCTCCGACTTCCGCGAGCACATCGCGCCGCACACCCTGGAGCTGGCCGCGATGTTCGCGATCCTCTCGCGCCTGGAACCCAGCAACAAATGCGACCTGATGACCAAGTTGCGCCTCTACAACGGCGAGGAAGTGGTTGAAAAGGGCAAGACCGTAAAGATCAACGTGCGTGAGCTCCAGGAGGAGGGTCGGCGCGAGGGGATGTTCGGCATTTCCCCGCGCTTCATCATGAAGGCCATCGACAATGCGCTCGCCGAAAACCCCGAGGGCATCAACCCGATCAACGTCCGCGAGGCGATGATCAACATGGTCAAGGCCGCGGATAGCTCTGATGATACCCGCAAACGCCACCTGGAATTTCTCCAGGATACCCTGCACAAGGTGTACCTGGAGCTGCTCGAAAAGGAGATAACCAAGGCCTTCGTCTACTCCTTCGAGGAGCAGTCCGACGCGCTGTTCCAGAACTACCTCGATCACACCGAGGCCTACGTGAACAAGGGCCGCGTCAAGGACCGCAACACCGGTGAGGAACTGCAACCCGACGAGGCGTTCCTGAAGTCCGTGGAAGAACAGATCGCCATCGTGGGCACCGCCGCCCAGGGCTTCCGGCAGGAAGTCATGGCCTATTTATGGGCCAAGAGCCGCCGTGGGGAGAAGGTCAGCTACCAATCCTACGAGCCACTGAAAGAGGCCATCGAGAAGAAGCTGATGAGTTCGGTCCGGGAAATGAGCCGGGTCATCACCAAGGCGCGCACCCGGGACGAGGAACAGGCAAGCAAGTACACGGACCTCATCAATGCCCTCGTCCAGCGCGGTTACAATGAGCACTCCGCCGAGATGGTGTTGAAATACGCGGCCAACAACCTCTGGAAAGATTGAGCTTCGACAGGACGGGACGCCGAAATGACCACCACTGTCTTCCGCCCGTACTCCGAGTCGGATGCGCTACGCTCCGACCGGAGTGCGGGTGATCGCCTGCGCCATCGCCACAAGGTGCGCGACGCGATCCGGAAGAACATCGCCGATATCGTGGCCGAGGAATCCATCATCGGCCAAAGCCGCGACAAGATCATCAAGGTCCCGATCCGCGGAATCCGCGAGTATCGCTTCATCTTCGGAGAGAACGAGCCCGGTGTCGGCACCGGGGACGGCAAGACCGAGCCCGGTCAAGTCGTCGGCGACGCCGCCCAGGACGGCAATGGGATCGGGAGCGCGGGCAACCGCCCGGGTGTCGACTACTACGAGACCGACATCACGCTGGAGGAACTCGTCGACATCATGTTCGAGGATCTGGAACTCCCGGACCTGGAACGCAAGAAGCTGCGGGAGATCCAGGCAGAGAGTGCGCGCAAGCGCAAGGGTTTCCGCAAAGTGGGGGTCCGCGCGCATTTGGACAAGAAGCGGACCGCCATGTCGCGGTTGCGGCGCCGGATCGCCACCCGCAACGTGCCGCCCGTGGAAGGCCATGCCAGCCGTTTTCCCTTTCACCGCGACGATCTGAAGTACCGCCGGCTGGTCGCGGACCTGCGGCCTCAGTCCAACGCGGTGGTGTTGTGCATGATGGATACCTCCGGCTCCATGGACACCATGAAGAAATACCTGGCGCGCAGTTTTTTCTTCATGCTGTATCAATTTGTGCGCACCCGCTACAACAACGTCGAGGTCGTGTTCATTGCCCATGATACCCGCGCGCGGGAGGTAAGCGAGGAGGAATTCTTCACCAAGGGCGAATCCGGAGGCACCATGATTTCCTCGGCCTACCACAAGGCCCTGGAAGTCATCCAGGGCCGCTACCATCCGAGCCTGTGGAACATCTACGCCTTCCACTGTTCGGACGGAGACAACTGGCCTCACGACAACCCCGCCACGCTGGCCACCGCGCGGGAGCTCACCACCCTGTGCAACCTGGTCGGCTATGGCGAGATCAAACCGCTTAACTCGGGGTCCTATGGAGACTCCTTGCTGGAGTTATTCGATGAATTGGACGCGGACAATTTCCACGCCCTGATGATCGAGAACAAGGAGGACATCTGGCCGAGTTTCCGCATGTTCCTGTCACGGGAACGCACCCCGGAAACGGCGGACTGAGACGGTAGCCACAGATGAGCGCGACGGCAAGCTGGAACGTCAAGGATCTCGAATACTGGGATGCGCGCATTCGGGAAAAAGTCGAGGAGTTCGGCCTAAGCTGCTTCGGGCAGGAATTCGAGGTCTGCGATCACGAGCAGATGCTCGGCTACATGGCTTACCACGGCATGCCGGCCCACTACCCCCACTGGTCCTTCGGCAAGTCCTACGAGAAGCTCAAGACCCTGTATGACTACGGAGTCTCGGGCCTGCCCTACGAGATGGTCATCAACGCGAACCCGGCTCTCGCCTATCTCATGCGCGACAATTCCTTGTGCCTGCAGGTCCTGACCATCGCACACGTATACGGGCATAACGATTTCTTCCGCAACAACTTCATGTTCCGTGATACCCGGCCGGAACTCGCGCTCAATCACTTCAAGCTGCGCGCCGAGCGCGTGCGCGGTTACGCGGAAGACCCCTCCATCGGGCTGCAAGCGGTGGAACAGGTGCTGGACGCCGCCCATGCCTTGTCGATGCAGTGCCGGCACCACACGGCGATCCGTAAGCTCACGCACCACGAGCAACAGGAGCAGGCCGCCGCCGACCCGCCGCGGGATCCGTTCGAACGGATCCACAAACGCCGTGAACACCAGATACCCGATCTGAACAAGATACCGCTCGAACCGGAGGAGGACATCCTCCTGTTCATCGCCGAGCACAACGAGTACCTGGAGGACTGGCAGCGGGATCTGCTGCGGATCGCCCATGAGGAGGCGCAGTATTTCATTCCGCAGATGGAAACCAAGATCATGAACGAGGGGTGGGCCAGCTACTGGCACCACCAGATTATGAACAGCCTGGATCTGCCCGAGGCCCTGCACATCGAATTCCTCGTACACCACAATCAGGTGATCCGGCCGCATCCCGGCGGACTCAACCCCTATTACCTCGGGTTCAAGCTCTGGCACGACATCCAGCGCCGTTATGATGAGCCCACCGAGGCGGAGCTCGCGCGCAACGGCGCGCCGGACAAGAGCGGTATCGATAAACTGTTCGAAGTCCGGGAGACCGATCGCGACGTGTCATTTCTGCGCCGCTTCCTGACCGAGGAAATGATGCGCGAGATGGACCTCTTCGAGTACGTGCGCAAGGGCGACAAGATGGTGGTCTCCCAGGTGTCGGACGAGGACCACTGGGAACGCGTCAAGGACACGCTGCTGCGCAACGTGGGGATGAACGCCACCCCCGTGATCCGGATCCTCGACGCGGACCACGGCCACAACCGCAACCTCTACCTCAAGCACGAGCACGACGGTCGCGATCTGCAGCAGGAATACCTCGAAAAGACGCTGCGCTACCTCTATCAGCTCTGGGGCCGGCAGGTCCTGTTCGAGACCTTGGTGCAGGACAAATCGGTCACTTACACCTACGACAGCGACGGTATCGCCCGCCAGGCCGGCTGATCGGCGCCCCGCCCCGCCGCCCTGCTCGCCTACGCCACGAAGGAACGGATTCCCCCATCCCGTGTCCAATGCCCCGCGGGCGGGCGGTCGTGCGCCGTTCCCGAACCTGGACCCGGGCGGACCACGCACCGAACCAAGACCGCCGGCACGCACCCGTGTATCCTCTCTAGCCACGGGACACTCACGGGGACCGGAACATCACCCTGCAAGGAGGAACACCATGAGCAATTCCGCGGACGGCGCAAAGCCGCTGGCGGGCCAGCGCGCGCTGGTCACCGGCGCCAATTCGGGCATTGGGGCGGCAGTGGCCGTCGGACTGGCAGGCGCGGGCGCCCGGGTAGTAGTGAACTACGTCACCGCCGAGGACCAGGCGATCGCGCTGGTGAAGGAGATCACTGCCGCGGGCGGCGAGGCGATGGCGATCCACGCCGACGTCAGCAAAGAGGACGAGGTGCAGGCCATGTTCCAGCAGACCTGCAAGGCCTGGGGCAGCGTGGATATATTGGTGGCCAACGCCGGTCTGCAACGCGACGCGCCGTTCACCGAAATGACGCTCGCGGACTGGAACTTCGTGCTCGGCGTGAACCTGACCGGACAGTTCCTCTGCGCCCGTGAGGCGGCCCGCGAGTACCGCCGCCGCGGCGTGGTGCCGGAGCTGTCCAGCGCCGCCGGAAAGATCATCTGCATGTCCTCGGTCCACGAACAGATCCCGTGGGCGGGGCACGCGAACTACGCAGCCTCCAAGGGCGGCATCTCGATGCTGATGAAGACCATGGCCCAGGAGCTGGCGCAATATCACATCCGGGTAAACAGCATTGCCCCGGGCGCGATCCGCACGCCGATCAACCGCTCGGCCTGGGACACCCCGGAGGCCCTGAACCGCCTGATGAAGCTGATCCCCTACGATCGCATCGGCGAGCCGGAGGACATCGCGCGCGCCGCGGTGTGGCTCGCCTCCGACGCGTCCGATTACGTCTGTGGCGCGACCCTGTTCGTGGATGGCGGCATGACCCTGTATCCGGGCTTCCGGACCGGAGGATGAACCAGGCGCCCAGCGCGCGCAGACCATAAGAAGGGAGGGAGCACCCCATGACTGACACGCCCCTGGAATCCGCCTACCGGCTCTTGGACAGCGCGGTCATGCGCTACCAGGACCGCCCGGTGGGCACCGT